>JAQCHM010000449.1 GCA_027730885.1 Actinomycetota bacterium
GGCTGATCCGCGGCTCACGATGGTGGGGAGCCGGCCGCACCCCGATCGACTCGAGAATGGCCGGTGCGAGTTCGACCAGGTCGACCGGTCGGTCCCCCAGGTCGGCGCCGGGTGAGTTGGCCAGCAGCACCATGCCGTTCGGCATGTGTCGGCCGGCTCGGACGGCGTTGGCCTCGACTCGTTTGAACCCGAGCGCCTCCGCGACCGACGGCGCCATCGCTTGGGTGCTGTCCGCGTTTGGCGACCTCGATCGAATCGAAGCGCATCGAGAGGTGGGGCACCATGGCATTGAGCGTCTCGAAGCCGGCGTCGACGCCGAGCGCGGCCGCGAACCGGAGCGGATCGTCAACGACGAGCACCTGACGGTCGATCGGATCGACCTCCAGACCGCCTTGTTGCCCCATCGACGTGACGACCAGGAGACGACGGCCGGTGGCCAGGCAGTACTCGAGCTGGTCACCGAGGAATCGATCCAACGCGCCGAGCGCGGCCGGGATCTCGCCCTGGTACCGGGCGACCCAAGCATCGTCGAAGGGTGGGACCTCCCAGTGGTCGGGGAAGCTCGCCGGCCAGTACCGGTGGAGGTACCAATAGACACCGTGCTTCTCGAACTCGACGCCGGTGGCAAAGGTGGCCCAGGTCTGCGACGGATACAACTCTCGATCGGCGGACTCCTCCACGAACGACTCGGTGCTGTGGTGCTCACGGAGCAGGGTGGCGATCGTCGATGCCGGCTTGCGATCGGCGTACGAGCGAAAGATCGACAGTGGCACCTCGTTCGCCTCGACGACGACCAGCGGAGCGACCGTGCGACAGGACGAAGCGCTCGAGGAAGAACCCATGTACGTTCAATCGGCAGAACCGCCGGGATTGTCGAATGCGCCCGACGGGCCCTCGATCGGAGTCACGTTGAGCCAGCAGCAATTCATCGACCGCTACGACCTCGAGGTCACCGCCGCCGACCCCTCGGCCGTCGACCGACTCGACGCGCTCGTCGATGCCTACCTCCGGATGTCCCCCGACCTCCCGGGAGTACTCGCGGCAGCGCCCGAGAGCCACAGCGCAGCGCTGTCGGAGATCGCTGCCGGATGTCTGTTCATCCAGGCCCACACCTCGACCGACCATCAGCGCGCCGCCGCTTTCGTTCAATCGCTCGAGGCGCGCCACTCCGACGATCCGGGGGTCTTGAACGAACGCGAGACCCAGCATCTGGCCGCGTTGGCTCGGCTCGTGGCCGGCGATGTCGAGGGTGCCTGCGACGTCTGGGAGCGCCTCCTCGGGCGTTGGCCCACCGACCTGCTGGCACTTCGCCTGTCCCACTTCACCCTGTTCAACCGGGGCCGCTTGACCGACATGGTGCGCCTCGTCGACCAGTCGATCGACGCATGGGAGGGTCGACCCTACCGTTCCTACCTTGACGGAATGAAGGCCTTCGCTCTGGAGGAACTCGGCCAGTACCGCGACGCTGAACGGCTCGCCCGTGCCGCGGTCGACGTCGATCGATCGGACCTGTGGTCGATTCACGCCGTGGCCCACGTCCTCGAGATGGAAGCCCGCGCGGCGGATGGACTGGCCTGGTTCGAGGAGCGAGAAGATGACCTGGTGGGAGCATTCGGTCGCCACCTGTGGTGGCACCACGCCATCATCCACCTGCGAACCGGCGACCACCAACGGCTTCTTGACCTCTACGATCAGCGGATCCAGCCGGGCGAGGCGCGCGACGGCCTGTCCCTGACCAATGCCATCGACAGTCTGGCTCGTCTCGAGTTCAGCGGAGTCAACGTCGGCGACCGTTGGCCGGCGTTGGCCGCACCGGCACAGCACCGGCTCGGTCACCACGACCATCCGTTCAACGACTGCCATTACGCCTACGCGTTGGCACGCTCCGGCGAGGGTCAGGCGTGCGAGCGGCTGCTCCAGGGGATGCGTAGCTGGAGCGACCGGCCGACGACCGCCGGCCGGGTCCTCACCGTCGTCGGACTCGACACGGCTCGGGCCATGGCGGCTCTGGGCTCGGGCGATTCCACCACGGCGGCCGACCTGTTCAGCCGCAGCCGAGCCGAGCGGTGGAAGCTCGGCGGCAGTCACGCTCAGCGGCGCCTGTTCGAACTGGCTGAGTCCTCGGCCCGAGCCGGCGAGGTCAGCCGGTCACGGTAAGCCGGGACCGACACCATGGCGGGTCGTTCGACCAGATGCACCGGCCGGCGTTCACCCAGCGCGTTGACGAGCGGCGGTAACGGATCGGGCAGCGCGACACCCGCGCGTCCGAGCACGATCGACAGGATCTCCGATGCCTGCTCCGACAGCGCCAACAGGGGCCGATGCCGATGCAGTCGCACGCCGAGATCGACCTGCGCCATGCACCGGGTACCCCGTAGCCGCAACGTGTCGATCAGCAGTGCGCTCTCGACTCCGTAGCTCTCGACGAAAGGCAACTGCTCCAGCAGTTCGCGGGTCGCGGCGCACTCTCCGCCGAGCGGCTGCTTGATGGTCGCGAGCGAGGGAAAGAACAACGACAGGAGGGGGCGGGCCACCAGCTCGGTGGTTCGCCCCCCTCCCTGGCCGACTTCGTCGATCGGGCGTTCGTAGTAACCCTTGACCAGCGCCAGCTCGGGGTCGGCCAGGAGCGGGGCAACCAATCGGCTCACGTACGCTGGCGTGAAGCTGACGAGATCGGTGTCGCACCACACGATGAGATCACCGGTGCTGGCGGCGATGCTCTTCCACAACACTTTTCCCTTGCCGGCCCCTGCGGGCTCGTCGGGAAGAATCGAGGCCACCGACCGCACATCGGCGCCGGCCTCGGCCGCCAGGCGTGCGGTGTCGT
>JAQCHM010000019.1 GCA_027730885.1 Actinomycetota bacterium
CCGCAGAGACGCCTTGTCGGCGATGGCCTTTGCCGACGAAGCAGCAGGCGATTCGCCAGTCGGGCAGCTCGGTCAGGTCCCGCTTGTGGGTGGGCAGGCTCTTGATCTTGGGGACCTCGTCCGGTTCACCGAATTGTGCCCAACCCACGCAAGCTTCGCCTACGAACACCAACGCAGCGTGCGCCCTGCCCTGCTTGACCCGCTCGTGCTTGCGTTCCCGGTTGAGTTCGGGTGTGGTGTGCTTCCCGATTCCTCACCTCGTAGTGCGGTTCCTCGCTCATCTCGATCGGCACCCACGCGTTATTTTCCGGCGGCACGGGGTCAGCGGTTCTTCCATTCGGGGCGACGCTTCTCCATGAAGCTCGCGATGCCCTCCTGGCCGTCGTGGCTCGTGACACCGGCCGCCATGACCGCCCCGGCATAGGAGTAGGCCTCGTTCTGGCTCATCTCGACCTGCGCGTACAGGCTCTGTTTGCCTTGCGCTTTCGAGTAGGCACTGCCGCGGGTGGATCTGCGCATGAGGTCGCGGGTGGCCGCCTCGAGTTGGTCGTGGGGGACCACGCGGTTGATCAAACCCCAGGCGCACGCGGTCTCGGCATCGATGGGGTCGCCGGTGAGCGCCATCTCGAGAGCCTTCTTGCGTCCGATGGCTCGAGCCACCGCAACCATCGGCGTGTGGCAGAACAAACCACCCTTACCGCCGGGGGCCTGGAAGCGCGCCTGATCGCTGGCGACCGCCATGTCAGCCGATGCGACGAGCTGACACCCGGCTGCAGTGGCGATGCCCTGAACCTGAGCGATGACGACCTGCGGGATGCGTTGCATCAGGGTCATCATTCGTTCGCAGATAGCGAAGAGCTCTTGGGCGTCTGACAGGCCCGCGCCGGCCATGTCGGTGAAGTCGTGACCGGCGGAGAAAGCCGGGCCTTCGGCCGCGATGATAACTCCGAGATCGCCGCTGCGACTGATGTCTTCGAGCGCGTCGATCACAGCTGCCATCACTGGCCCCGCCAGGGTGTTGCGCCGATCCGGGTTGGTGAGGGTTATCACCGACACGGTGCCTTCGTAGGCGATCGAGTCGTCTCGGGTCACTTTGAGGAGATCGGTCATGCTTCAACGCTAGAGCAACGCTGGATCGACGTCACCCGTCGGTTCAAGAGCGGAACGATCTCCTGCCCTGGTTGTTCAAGAACAACGCGACGCGCGTCGATGACCGGTGCGATGAGCAGCCAGACGGACAGGTCTCCGGATCCCGCTGACGAAGCGGCGTTCCAGCGAGCGTTGGTGGCGGCGCGCGCCGGGCAAGCTCCCGGGTTCGAGTGGCTGTGGCGGCGGTTCTCTCGTCAGGTCACAGCCTTCGCTCGGCTTCGGGGGAGCGATGACCCGGAAGGGCTGGCCAACGATGTGTTCACCGGGGCGTTCCAGCAGATCGCAAAGTTCGAAGGGTCTTCGACGTCCTTCGTCGCCTTCCTGTTCGCGATCGCCCGCAACAAGGTCATTGACGAGCTGAGGCGTTGGGGGTCCACAGTCCGCCCTCCGCTGGGCTCGGCCTGGCCGGTTTGGCGGTAGCGGTCTGGCTTTCCGTTCGCTGCGTGATCGTGACCCGTCGGTGGTGTGCGGAGCGGGGCCTCGAGGCCGGACGAGTGCTCATCCTGGACTCAGATCGGGCGTTCGCGTTCGCCGAGCCGGGAGCGCGGGGCGGGATCGTCGTCAGTTCGTCGATGATCGCCGCGCTCCAGCCCGATGAACGGCGAGCCCTTCTGGCGCATGAGCAGGCTCATCTCCGAAGCCGACACGATTTGTTCTTGGTTCTCGCTGTGCTGGTCGATCGTGTCCCTCTGCTTTCGCACCTCGGCCAGCAGTTGAGGCTTGCGCTCGAACGCTGGGCCGATGAGGACGCCGCCCGATGTGTGGGCGACCGACGCCTTGTCGCTCGAGCGGTTGCCCGCGCGGCCCTGGCTGCGGCTCCGCCGCGGGTGGGATTTCTCTCCGCAACCGGTGGCAATGTCCCGGCCCGGGTGCTCGCTTTGAGCGCGCCTAAGTCGTTCCCGCCTCTCTGGAGCGCTGCTGCTGCGGTGCTGGGCGGCGCCAGCCTCGTCGGTGCGGCCGTTCAGTTGCACCACCTGCTGGCCACCCTGGAGATCGTCGGTCGTCACTGAGCCCCAACGATGCCGAACCATGACGGCGGCATTCGTGGCCTGGTCGGCTCCTACGGGTCACTCTCGGGCGGCACAGGGCCTGAAGCGTCACGCCGCGGCGTGGATCTCGGGACGTCGATCGGCCCACGGCATCGCTTCTTCGAGTTGGGCTGCGACCTGCAACAGCATGCGCTCCTCCCCGAAGCGGGACACGAATTGAGCGGCGAGCGGAAGGCCCTCCCGTGACGAACCGGTCGGCACCGAGATGGCCGGTTGGCCCGAGAGGTTCATCGCCGGGGTGAACGGGAAGAGATCGAACACCAGCTCGACGCTCTGGGCATGGCTGAGATGGTGCTGTGTACCGCCCTGGGTTCCCAGCAACGGCGGGAGCCGGGTGAGCACTGGACTGAGGGCGAGGTCGTACTCCTGGTGGAAGAGACCCATACGGCGAGCGATGCGGTCACACGTGGCGAGCGCATCGTCGTAGGTCAGCGCGTCGAGCGACGTTGCGACCTCGTGCCACCGGAGGGTGACCGGCTCGAGAAAGTCCTCGTTGATCGGGCGACCAAACCGTTCGGACAGGATCGAGATCGCCCCGGTTCCGACGACGGCAAAGAGTTTGCCGAATGCGTCCTGCAACCGTTCGAATCCGTACTCCGGCGCGCCCGGTTCGACGTGATGGCCCAGGGCCTCGAGCGCCGCGGCCGTCGCTTCGATGTTCGCGGCCACCTCAGGGTCGACGGCCGCACCGTTCGGCGCCTCTGTGGTGAAGGCGATCCGCAGCGGCTTCGTCGGCGCCTCGAGCGAGCCGCGCCATCTTCGCTCAGGCTCGGGGATGTCGAAGGGCTCCCCCAGCTGGTTGCCGGCCAACGCATCGAGGGCGGCCGCGGTGTCCCGCACCGTCCGTGATACGACGAGCTCGGTCGTGAGCTTCGGGTGACCCATGGCCGGGCCGGCGGTGACCCGGCCGCGGGATGGCTTGAGCCCTACGAGGCCGTTGATGCAGGCCGGGATCCGGATCGACCCGCCGCCGTCGCTTGCGTGGGCCATCGGTACGACACCCGCTGCAACCATCGCCGCCGCACCTCCGCTGGAGCCCCCGGCGATGCGCTCGGGGTCCCACGGGTTGCGGGTCGCTCCGCACATCAGCGTTTCGGTTGTCCCGTGGAGCCCGAACTCCGAGGTGGTGGTGCGGCCCAGGAAGCGGAGGCCCGACGCCTTCGCTCGCTGCGTGTAGAAGGAATCGCGTGGCGCAATCATCCCCTCACAGAGCCGGCTGCCCATCTCGACGAGCCGACCTTGTTCGGTTGCCCCGATGTCCTTGCGGAGGAAGGGCACGCCACCGAAGAGCTCGCCGTCGGCGGCCGGTTGGTCGAGCGCGTCGTCGTACACCTCGATCACACCGTTGAGGGTGCCGTTCACTTTCTCGACCGCTTCTGAGGCGAGCGCGGCGAGCTCGGCCGGCGTGACCTCGCCGCTCCGAACGAGCTCGGCGAGCCCGGTCGCGTCGTGGGCTGCGTACTCCTGGAGGTTCATGCGCGGAGGCTAGCAAACCCCAGCGCCCGGCTCAGGAGCGCAGTTGTCGCATTTGGGCCGAGCTTCCGTGCTCGACGGCGCGGCCGACGGCCGCTTTACCGGCTGACTAGGTTTGGGCCATGACTGAGAAACTGTTGGACTCACTCGTCTCCACCTCCTGGTTGGCCGACCAGCTCGGTGCGGAGGACCTCGTGCTGTTGGACTGCACGGTGTTTCTCGAGCCGGTCGAAGGTGGCTTCAGGGCCGTGAGCGGCGAGAGTCAGTTCGGCGACCGTCACCTGCCGGGCGCCCGCTTTGCCGATCTGACCGGAGACCTGTGCGATCGAGGCAGTCGGTGGCGGTTTGCCGTCCCGACACCCGAACAGTTCGCAGCCGCCATGGGTGGCCTTGGCGTGAGCGACGCCTCGCGAGTCGTTCTGTACGACAACAACCGCATGATGTGGGCCGCCAGGGTGTGGTGGATGCTTCGATGGATCGGGTTCGACAACGCGGCCCTACTCGACGGCGGCCAGAAGGCGTGGGAAGCCGAAGGTCGCCCGATGTCGGACGAAGCAGGGGTACCACCGGCTCAAGGCAGCCTGACTCCGTCGCCCCGCCCGAGCTTGATTGCCGATCGCGATGAGGTCCTGGCCGCCATCGACGACGGTGCGGTGTGCCTGATCGATGCCTTGGGCGAGGCTCAATACCGCGGAGAGCAGAACGGATATGGCCGCCCGGGGCACATCCCCGGCGCCTCCAACAGTCCGGCAATGAACCTCCTCGATGACGATGGCCGCTTTCGTTCCGATCACCAACTGTCGGGCATGTTCGGCGGCAATCGCTCGGCCAGGACCATCACGTACTGCGGCGGCGGTATCGCCGCGTCAGCTGACGCCTTCGTGATGACCCGGCTCGGTTTCACCGACGTCGCCGTGTACACCGCCAGCCTCCAGGAGTGGGCCGCCGACGAAGCGAATCCCCTCACGATGTGAGCATCGCGGCAAGCATGACGCACTGCGGACACGTCCGAAGGGCTCCGCTCCCGCCGATCGGCAGGGCCGGCAAGACGCAGATGATCAGCCGAACACGTAGCCGCGGTAGTTGTTGGCGGCCACGTCGTGGCAGGCCTGGCGGTAGGCCGGGAAGCCGCCGATGTAGGGCATGAAACCCCGGTGTTTGCCGGCGACATTGGCTCCGCTGTACCACGAGTCAACCGTCGGTCGCAGTGAGCGGGTGGCGGCGTTGGCTACCTCGGCGACCCAGCGCTGCTCGGCCTCGGCCGTCGCCTCGCAGCGGGTCAGGTCGCGACTGCGCATCCAGGCGAGGCAGTCGACGATCCAGTCGGTCTGGTGCTCGATTCCGGTCACCATCGTCACGAACACGCCGGGGCTGCCGGGCCCCTGGAGGTTGAACAGGTTCGGGAAGCCGGACACTGACAGCCCGAGGAGGGTGTCGGTCCCGTTGCTCCAGCGGTCGGCCATGGTCGTGCCGTCGGGGCCGGCGAGGTCGATGGCGACGACGCTGCCGGTCAGAGCATCGAAGCCGGTGGCGAATACGATGGCGTCGAGCTCGTACTTGCGGCCCCCGGCCACCAGACCGTTGGGTGTGAAGCGCTCGATCCCGGCTCCGCTTACGTCGACGAGAGTTACGTTGTCGCGGTTGTAGGTCTCGTAGTAGCCGGTCCCGGCGCAGAGCCGCTTGCCGCCGAAGATGTCGCCATCAGGGATCAGCAGGTCGGCCACGGCCGGGTCGTCGACCACCTCCCGCACCCGCTCGGCCCAGTAATCGGCCACCATCCGGTTGGCTTCCAGGTCGGTGAGGACGTCGCCGAAGGCGCCGAGGAAGGGCAGCCCGCCGATCTCCCACTGGCGGTCGAGTCGGGCCCGTCGCTCGTCGGCGTCGACGTCATGGATCGAGCCGGGGTTGAAGGGGAACAAGAAGCCGGTCGGGCGTGCCCAGGCCTGGGCCCGGAGGCCGTCGTAGTCGGCTTTGACTGCCGCCACCTCGTCGGGTTCGAGCGGTCGGTTGTGGGCCGGGACCACGTAGTTCGGCGTTCGCTGGAAGACGTGGAGCTGCTCGGCCTGCTCGGCAAGTATCGGGATCGACTGGATGCCAGACGAGCCGGTGCCGATGACCCCGACCCGCTTTCCGCCGAAGTCGACCGGCTCGTGGGGCCAGCGGCCGGTGTGGAACGTTCGCCCCCGGTACCGGTCGAGGTCGACGAAATCGGGGGTCAGGGTGGTCGAGAGCACGCCGACGCCGAGAAGAAGGAAGCGGGCGCCGATCGTCTCGCCTCCGCTGGTCTCGACGACCCATCGATGGCTGACGTCGTCGAAACGGGCCCGATCGATGCGGGTGTCGAAGGTGAAGTGACGCCGGAGGTCGAACCGGTCGGCGACGTGCTCGATGTAGGCCAGCAGCTCGGGCTGCGAGGCATAACGCTCCGACCAGGTCCACTCCTGCTGGAGCTCGGGCGAGAACTGGAACGAGTACTGCACGCTCTCGATGTCGCAGCGCGCGCCCGGGTAGCGGTTCCAGTACCAGGTGCCGCCGACGTCGCCCCCGGCTTCGAAGCCGCGAACCGAGAACCCTTCCTCGGTCAACCGGTGGCTCAGGTACAGCCCCGAGAACCCGGCACCGACTACGACGGCATCGACGGTGTTCATCGGCACCGGTGGTCAGCCGAGCACGTCGGGGCCGGCGCTGAGGATCTCGAAGCGGATGATGCACCGCTTGTCCTTCACCATCGCGCGGCGATAGTCGTCCCAATCGGGGTGCTCGCCGCCCAGGGCGCGGTAGAAGGCGACGAGGGTCTCCATGGCATCGGGTAGGGAGATGATCTCGGCCCGGCAGTTGAGCTGGACCCATCGACCCAACCACTTGTCCGGGAACACGCAAAGCGACGTGTGCGGATCTCGTCGCAGATGGCCGACCTTGTAGGCCGTCTCTCGACAGCTCATGATCAGCTGCTCGTCGACCACCACGACGCTGACCGGCGACATTGCCGGCGCCCCGTTCTTACGATTGGTGAGCATCACCGCCCGGGAGTTCTTCCTGACGTAGTCGAGGCCGGTGGAGACGTCCATGGGCTGATCCTAACCTTGGCCCACCGCTCGGTTTCACTTCGGCGTGTGCGCCGATGAGAGCCAACCGAACTTCTCGGCTGGTTGGCGCAGTGCTCCGGACATGCCCGATGCGTCCTCGTCGCCACCGGCATCCTTCGTTGGCGGCACCCGCGGTCAGCGGGGCGGGACCAGTGCATGTGGTTTCGCCAGAGCCCAATAGACGAGCAGGGGAAGGCTGAGTAGAGCAGCGATCGCTGCGCCGTAGAACGCAGCCTGGGTACCCCATTGCTTGGCGGAGAGGCCGAGGATGGGGCCGCCGAGGCCTGCCGAAAGTTCGAACGCCAGTGAGAACGTGCTTACGGCACGGGCTCGCTCGTTGTCGGGCACCCCGAACACGGCGGCGGTGAGGAGGGTGGGGTAGAGGAACGATCCGCCGATGGCGAGCACCGCAGCCCCGGCGAACAAGCCGTACTGGCTGGCCCAGATGCCCATCACGAACATGCCGGCGGCCTGACCGATGAGCGAAACCATTGCCATCCGGAAGGTGCCGAACCGATCGGGGGCTTTGGAGCCGGCAATCCGCATGATCAACACGAGGAGGCCGTACAGCAGAAGCACGGGGCCGGCGGAGCCCAGGTCGAGCTCCTCGATGTACAGCGGCATGAATCCGTTCAGGGCCGTGAATGTCACCAAGCCACCCATCAGAATTAGTCCGGGCACGATGGCAGCGCGGTGCAGCAGAATCCGCTTGCCCGAATCGGTGAGGCGACTGGCGACCGACGCTGCGTCAGGCCGGTCACTGGGAAGGCGCATGGCAAGCACCGACGCGATTGCCAACGAGAGTCCACCGGCGGCGAAGGCCCAACCAAAGCTGGTGGCCTTCTGAACGGTCTCACCCATCAGCGGCCCGATGGCCATACCCCCGTAGACGGCCACCGAGAAATAGTTCGTCGCCTCACCCCGCCGTTCGACTGGAGCCAGATCGTTGACCATGGTGGCGGAGCCGACGAAGAACGCTCCCTGGGTGGCGCCCATCGCCAGTCGAACCAGGTACATCAGCCAGATCGATGACGCCAGGGCATGAGCAGCGACCGTGATGGCGGTGAGGGCGGTACCCCAGACAATGATGAACCGACGCCCTCGCTCATCGCCGAGCCGGCCGACCATCGGTCGGGCGACAGCCGAGATCGAGAACACGCCGAGGGCCAGGCCGATCTCGACCTTGGTCCCGCCGAGGACGCCATCGACGTATCGCGGCACCAGGGGCAAGGTGGATGAGAACCCGGCCAGAGCGAAGAACCCGCTGACGGTGAGAAGAAGGAACGACGGCGTCAGCAGCTTCTGATCGCCAGCTGATCCGTTCGTCGACCGCGTCGGGGCCAAAGCAGTGATGCCTCTCACCACGAGAGCCTGCCAGAGGCGTCAGGAACGAACGAATCCCCGGTGTCACACCCAATCCGACCGGTTCGTGGACCACCCGAGCGGCCCGGGATCGAGGAGGTCATCAACAAGGGGAGTTTCGGCGGGATGGGCGACTTCGGCAGCGGTAGTATCAGCCCTGCACGTTGCGCTGAGGGGGTCGAGATGGTGGGTCAGCACGCGATTTCTGCAGTCGTCGAGCCACGAGTGATGACGTCAGCCTCCGAGTTGGGTATGTCATGACCGCCCCGCATCCGCTTCAACCGCTGGGCCAAGACGAGATGGCCGCCGCTTGTACCGCAGTGCTGGCATCGGGAGGCTGCGGCGAGCGGCCTGCCATTGCGTACGCCTGCCTGGCGGAGCCGCCCAAGGCTCAGGTTCTGGCGTGGCAGGCGGGCGGCGGACCGTTGCCGCGCCGCGCCGCGCTGGTGGTCGTCGTAGACCAGGCCACCGGGATGACCCATGAGGCCGCCGTAGCGATGGACGGGGACGCCGCGACCGTGCTGACCTGCGAGGCCCGGCCCGGCCTGCACGCACCGTTGGTGTTTCCCGAGTTCGAGACTGCGCAGAATGTGGTAAACGACCCGTTGGTCAAGGCAGCGCTCGCCCGCCGGGGTGTCACCGACCTCTCGACCGTCTACGTGGAGCCATGGCCCGCCGGGAACTTCGACCGCCCCTACGACGGCACCGGTCGACGGGTGGGTCATTGTGTCTTCTACCTGCAGGAGAAACCCACCGACCAGCCGTGGGCCCGACCGATCCAGGGGTTGGTGGCCGTGGCGGACCGCGACACCAACGAGGTCGTCGAACTGATCGACGAGCGTGCCAACACGCCCATCCCTGGCCACGACGGGCGTTTCGATCCCGAAGGCCTGCAAGCGGGCGGACTGACCCTGCGTGACGACATCAAACTGCTGCACATCACCCAACCGGAAGGCCCGTCGTTCACCCTGGACGGGACCGAGCTTGCATGGCAGAAGTGGCGCGTGCGGCTGTCGCTGCATCCCATCGAGGGCCTGGTTCTGCACCAATTGACCTACGACGGCCGATCGGTGCTGTATCGCGGGGCCATGGCGGAGATGGTGGTGCCCTACGGCGACCCGCAGGGCCAGCACTACTGGCGCCACGTGTTCGACGAGGGCGAGGTGGGCATGGGCCGCGCCGCGAACAGCTTGGTCTTGGGGTGCGATTGTCTTGGCGAGATCGCGTACCTGTCCACCCCACTGGCGCTGCCCGCCGGCACGGCTGCGGTGGTTCCGAACACGGTCTGCATCCACGAGGAGGACGTCAACGCGCTGTGGCGGCACCACGACCGCAACACGGGTACGACCCACAGTCGGCGCAACCGGCGCCTCGCGATCAGCTTCTGGGCGACGCTTGGCAACTACGACTACGGCTACTTCTGGTACCTCTATCAAGATGGGTCCATCGAGATCGAGGTGAAGTTGACCGGCATCGTGTTGATGTCGGCCATCGCCGAAGGCCATGTTCCGTCGCCACACGAGGCGGTGATCAGCCCATCCCACGCCGCGCCGAACCATCAGCACTTCTTCAGCTTCCGCCTGGACCTCGACGTTGACGGTCCGGCGAACCGGGTGAGCGAGGTCGATGTCGTCGCTGACCCGTTGGGGCCGGACAACCCGCACGGCGTGGCGTTCCGCGCCGTTCCCACGCTGGTCTCCAGCGAGGCCGACGGCCGGCGCCGCTCGGACGCTGCTGCAGGTCGTACCTGGCTGGTCAGCAACGAGGCTTCTCGCAACGCGCTCGGCCAGGCGGCTGCCTACCAGGTGGTGCCCGGTCCGTCGCCACTGCTCCTGGCGCACCCGCAATCCGCCGCGGCGAAAAGGGCGGCGTTCGCCACCGAGCACCTGTGGGTCAGCGCCTACGACGACGCCGAAACCCGCGCCGCCGGGTTCTACCCCAACCAGCACCCCGGCGGTGCCGGTCTGCCCGAGTACCTGGCGGCGAACCGCCCACTTGTCGACACCGACGTCGTGTTGTGGGTAACCGTCGGGGTGAACCACGTCTCCCGCCCTGAGGAGTTCCCGATCATGCCGGTGGAACGCACGGGCTTCCACCTGCGGCCCGTGTCCTTCTTCGACCGGAATCCGGCGTTGGACGTCCCGCCCCAGGACCACATCGTCGGCCAGAACGACACCGGCCACTGTCACTGACCGCGGCAGCTGAGGATGGGATTGGATCGCAGGACCGGACAATGACCGCCATCAGCTACCGGCTCATGAGGGCAGCCGATCTCGGCTCTGTGCCCATCGGCCACATGGGCACCGAAGGCGAGGTGATGGATCGTATCGCCGCCATGGGTTCGGCCGCGGTGCTGGCCTTCGACGGCGACCGTCACGTGGGCCAGCTCCAGTTCCGGGCCTACCAACCTGGCGTACGCTCTCCCGACAGCCTGTGGGATCCGCTGTACTGGATGGACTTCGCCGGGCACCACTTGGGGGTACCTGACCGTTCGCTGGCCGTGTTCTGCTACCACGTCGGCCAGCTCGACGAGAGCGACGACCGCGACCCCGCCTACCTCGGGCGCGGTATCGGGCTGCGGTTGCTGGACGAGTTGGTGGCCTGGGCCGCTGCCTCCGGTTTCGGCGGGATCGTGGCCAAGGCCACCCCATCGAGCCGACCGATCATGGGCTTCACGGGGGGCCAGCCGCCGTCGGCGTACGAGGAGCGGGGATTCATCACCGGCTCGTCCTGGGTCGACGAAGACCTCGCCGCTGTGGTGGGGGAGCGGGAACTGGCTCCGGCCGGGGAGCTACCGGCAGCGGCCACCCTGGCTGCCTGCGTGCTCACCTTCGGCGACGGCGGTAACGGAGCCGCCTCTACGCTCGAACGGCCTTGATCGCTGCGGCCATTGTCGATTCGGTCACTGCACGGCGGTCATCGCCCCAAGGCAGTGGCATGAGCACCGGATGGTCGATTCCTGCGTCGACATATCCGGCGACGAAATCGGTCACCTCGTCGGCGGAGCCGATGAAGTCGATGGCTTGGATCATCCGCTCGGAGATCGCAGCCAGTGCGCCGTCGCGGTCCTTGTCGGCTTGGCGGGCCCGGAGCTCGGTGACCTCGTCCTCGAAGCCTGCGGCCGCGAACATCTTGGCGTAGCCATCGGCCATCGCGTAGTTGAACAGGTCCTTTCGAGCAGATTGGGCGTGGCGTTCGAGGTCGCCGACCGCAGCGTGGACATAGGCTAAGATCGTTGCGTCGCCCCCCGAACGCACCGCATCGATCGATGGTCGGACGTGGCTCGAAGGCAGATAGTTCAACAGCACTCCGTCGGCGATCTCGCCGGCGAGACGGAGCATCTGGGGGTTCAGAGCCGCGAGGACGATCTTGGGCACTCGGTCGCCGATCCGCATGCCTAGACGGAACTTGCTCACCGACCAGAAGTCGCCCTGGAAGGTCACCGATTCACCGGACAGGCATTCGCGCAAGAGAGCGACGTACTCACGCATCATGGCGATTGGCCGGTCCGACGGGGTCTCGCCGTGCTGGCGCAGGATCCCAGGTGCAGACACGCCCAGCCCCAACCAAACCGTTGCGTCCGGACTGAGGGCTTGGAGCGTGGATGCCGTCATCGCGGTGACGGTCGGATTCCTGATCTGAATCGGGATGATGCCGGTCGCCAGGTCGAGATCGGGAGCGACCGCCGACGCAGCGCCGAGCAGTGTGAATGCGTCCGTGCCTGTCGCCTCGACGGTCCATATCGACCGGTAACCCTGGGCCGACGCCAGTTGGGCGACGTCGACTACGGCTCGGGGACCCAGGACACCGAGGCTTCCGAACGTGACCCCGAGGGGTGTCGTGGACCTATCGGACGTAGCTGCACACATGCGCCGACGGTAGCGCCGATTCTTGCTCAGCTTCGACACGATCGGCCGATCGGCAGAGGATCATCCGCCGAGCAGTCGGCATCGTGGCCTTGACGGGTGAAGGACGGTCTCGACGATCGAGCGGTGTTTGACAGGCCGAACTCCGTACGGTCACGATGCCCACGAAGGACAGCCAGCCGGGAGAAGAGACAGCCAGTGGACGTTCTGGAAGCCATCCAAACTCGCAAGTCGGTGCGTGCCTTTACACCCGCTCCGGTGCCGGTTGAAACCATTTCGAAGTTGCTGGAGATCGCCCAACGCGCGCCGAGTGGGACGAACACCCAGCCATGGCACGTGTACGTCTGCACCGGCGAGGTGAAGCGGGCCATCACCGCTGATGTGCTCGACATGGCCCGAGCCGGCGCCGGCAAGGGGTACGAGGATTTTGACTACTACCCGGCGATCTGGAAGGAGGTGCACAACAGTCGGCGACGAGAAGTTGGCTGGTCGCTCTACAACCTCGTCGGCGTCGAGAAGGGCGATCGGGAAGGGAGCGCCCGCCAGGCCATGCGCAACTTCTTGTTCTTCGATGCCCCGGTCGGGATCTTCGTCACGGTCGACTCGTACCTGAGGCTGGGCAGCTGGTCCGATACCGGCATGTACATCCAGACGATCATGCTGGCGGCAAAGGGCCTTGGACTCGACACCTGCCCTCAGGCCGCTTGGATCCCCTACCAAGAGCCGGTTCGCCACCACCTCGGCATTCCCGAGGATCAGTCGTTGGTCACCGGCATGAGCCTGGGCTTCGCCGATCCCGACAAGATCGAGAACACCTTGGTCAGCGAACGCGAAGCAGTCGAGAACGTCGTTCACTACTGCGGGTTCGAATGACCGTTCGGAGCCGGCCAGTGACGGGCATCGCGACAACTCGTGCGTGCCGGCAATCTACGGTTGCGACGTCCGGTGCCGCGCGCGCGCGTCGAACGGAGGAGCCTCATGCCTGACTACCGCCAACTCATCGTCGAGACCATCGACGGATGTTGTCGGATCACCCTCAACCGACCGGACAGCTTGAACGCGTTGAACATCCGGATCGGCATCGAACTGCTCGACGTCATCGATGAGATCGAACGCGATGCGGAGGTCCGGGTCGTCGTGTTGACCGGGTCAGGTCGGGCGTTCTGCGCCGGCGATGACCTCAAGGGCATGGCCGATCCCGATACACCATTGCGACCGTTGCCCGACCCGGTCGAGCAATACGTTCGCGGCGAGGGCCGCTGGCCGCTCATCGTCGAGCGCATCCGGTCGATGCCCAAGCCCGTCATCGCCCGAATCAACGGTCACGCGCACGGCGCCGGGTTCAACCTCGCTCTGGCCTGCGACTTCCGAGTGATGGCCGACTCGGCCACTCTGGCTATTCCGTTCGTTCGCCGCGGCCTGGCGACAGGCACGAGCCTGCTCCAGCAGTACGTCGGCATCGGGAAGGCCCTCGAGTGGGCGTTGCGCGGATCGACGTTGTCCGCGGCCGAGTGCGAGAGGTGGGGACTGGTGACCGCCGTCGTGGCCGACGCCGACCTCGACCGAACCACCGACGAGCTGGTGGCCGAGCTTGTGGCCGGACCGACCGCGGTGCTGGGCCTCACCAAAGCCGCAATCGTCCGGAGCTGGGAGGCGCCGCCCGGCGAGGCCTACGCCCAGCAGGGACTGGCCCTGCAGCACGCCCGCCGCACCGAGGACTTCGCGGAGGGCCGCAAGGCGTTCCTCGAGAAGCGATCTCCTCGATTCACCGGGCGCTGATGTCGATCTTGCCCGAGCAGGCCTCAGGCCCGTCGGGCCAGCCAGCTCTCGATCTCACTCGCTACGTCGGCGGGTCGGGTCACCATCGGGGCATGCCCCGCACCTTCGAGGAGCACGAGTTCGGCGTTGGCGAGACCTGAGACAAGGACGTCGGCGGCAGCCCTCGGCACAACGATGTCCGCGGTGCCATGCAGCACGAGGACAGGCTGGGTCACGGCCGCAAGAGGTGCAGGGTGCCCGACCAAGGCTTCCAGCAGTCGCGCAGCGGACTCCCCCGTTGCGCCGTGGAACAACGCCTCGCCCCATCGCTGCAGAGAGCCATCAGGCACGTCGTTGAGACACGCCGTGACGAAAGGTCGCACCACCGCCGGGTAGTCGGCGCGTGCTGCCGCGGCTCTGGGTGCGGCAGTGGCCAAGTCGACTGCGGGCGGGGAACCAGACGTGATCACCGCCTCGATCCGATCGGGATGCGTGGCCGCCGCATGAAGAGCAACGAGACCCCCCATTGACTCCCCGGCGATCACGCAGCGCTCCACTTCGAACGCGTCGAGAACGCTCACGAGATCGTCGATCAGCGTCGGAAGCGAGATCGGACGATCATGGGCCTCTGTGAATCCGGTGCCCCGCGTGTCGTATGACACGCATCGGATCGTCCGACTCAGGATCTCGAACGTCGGATCGTCAAGGCCATCACCGGCTGATTCACTCGACTGGCTGCTCGCCCTACCGCTTCCTTCGGTGTGCGCCGATGAACCCCGAGGAGGGCCCGCAGCGCTGACACGCCGTGTTGTTACAGCCCCGGAATAGCAGAGAAGTCGGGCTCGCGTTTCTCGGTGAATGCCGCGACGGCCTCGCGGTTGGCCGCACCGCCCATGAGGGGCTGGTACGCGACCAGCTCTCGGTTGTGGGCGGCGAGGACGGCCTCGGTCTTGCCGGCTGCGAGCATCAGCTTCTTCGTCGCAATCAGCGACGGGATCGGGTTCGCGGCGATCTCCTGAGCCACCTGCATCGTCTCGTCCATGAGGGAATCGGCAGTGCAGACCTTCCACACGAGCCCCATCTCATGGCACTCCTCGGCACTGAACCAGCGCCCGGTCAACAGCACGTGGGCCGCGTTCTGCCAGCCCATCACCGACGCGAACGTCGCGCTGCTGCCTGCTTCGGGCGCCAAGCCGAGCTGAGGAAACGGTGTGCGGAGCCGGGCGGTGTCGGCCATGAGTGCAAGATCGCAATGGCCGAGGATGGTCATGCCGATTCCCACACCCAGTCCGTTCACGGCCGCCACGAGCGGCTTGGGGAAGGTTGCCAACCGTTCGAGCATGGACGGGAACTGATGCTCCTCCCCGCCGGCGAGCATCTCGGTCAAGTCCTGCCCGGCACAGAACGCCCGGCCTTCGCCGGTCAACACCACGACAGCAACACCCGGGTCCGCCGCGGCCGCGTCGAGGCCGTCGCGGATCGAGCTGAACACGGCGTTGTTCATCGCGTTCAGTGCATCCGGCCGGTTGATGGAAAGGATGCGGACACGGCCGGTGTCTGTCGTCTTGAGCGCCATCGCCCGATAGTGGCACAAGATTCGAGAGGGAACACCTCTCCGCGCTTCCGTTGCCGCTAGGCGAGGCACCCCGCGACGGCGAGCTCGGCGATCCGATCGCTGTCGTACCCGAGGAACTCGGTGAGGACATCGAACGTGTGCTCGCCCAGGGTCGGACCCGCCCATCGAGGCGCACCCTGCGTTCTCGAGAGGTCGAACGCAGCCGACTCGACGAAGCTCTCGCCGTAGGTCGAATGGGGCACCGACGTGAAATGGTGTCGGTGTGTCAACTGGGGATCGGCGACACACTCGGCTGAGTTCTGCACCTGGTGGGCCGGGACACCGGCTGCCTGCAACAACGTTTGGAGTGCCTCAGCATTCTGGGTTGACGTCCATCGAGCGAGGTGGCTTTCGATCTCGTCACCTCTGACTCGCCGTTCGGTCACCGTCAGCTCAGCGAGGTCAGGCCGGTCGATCAACCTGGCCAGCGTGCTCCATTGCTCGTCGGTCTCGCACGCGACAGCGATCCAGTGATCGCCTTCGAGCGGCGCCGTCCTTACAACTGCGTGCGGGCACATCATCCGGTCGGCGTTGCCTTGGCGGCTCGCCGCCCGATTGTGCAGCTCATCGTCAAGCAAGAGCGGCGTGATGAGGTGCATCGCCGCCTCCATCTGTGAGAAATCGATGTGCTGGCCTTGGCCGGTGCGGTCGCGATACTCGAGCGCGGCCAGGAGGGCGACGATCGTCGTGCGGGGGCTGACGTAGTCGGTGTAGGCGGTGTAGGGCCCCGATGGCAGGCGATCGGGCCAGCCGACGATCGGGTAGAAACCGGCGAAGGAGGCACCGGCGGTTCCGAAGCCGGGGTAGTCGCAAAGCGGTCCGGTGTCGCCCATGAGGCAACTCGACATCGTGATGATCCTCGGGTTCACCTTCCGCAGCGTCTCGTAGGTCAGATCCATCTTTCGGGCGGCTCGCGGCGTGAACGACTGTGTCACCACATCGGCCCAGGCAACCAGGTCCATCAACACCTGCCGGGACTCGGGAACCGCCAAGTTGAGCTGCAGGTGCATCTTGCCTGCGTTGGACGAGTGGTATTGCAGCGAGCCCTCGAAATCGCCGTCCGCGCCGCGGAACGGGTTGGCCGATCGCAGCAGCTCCGGCCTCGTCTCGGACTCGACCCGCACAACGGTTGCTCCGAAGTCGGCCAGCGTCCGGGTGGCACCGGGGCCGGCGAGTGCCCAGAACAGATCGAGCACCTTCAGTCCCTCGAGCGCCCGACGTTGCTCGCCACCGTCCGCCGGTGGTTTGGCGGGTTCGGCGGGCAGCGAGAGCGTCCGTGGGGTCTCAGCCAACAGTTCTTCGGTGTGAGCTCCGAGCGTTGGGGGAGGGCCCAGCACTCTCGTCGGCGACCCGCTGAGACGAGCGAAGGCACCCGGGATTCGAACGGGGGTATCACGACCTGGCACCTCGATCGATTCGAAGTACCGCCGTTCGGCCAAGTGATCGAGATCGAGCAGATCGCGGGTGGTCGTGATCGGAGCGATCAGCACATTGCGTTCCATCGCTTCACGAAGGAGATCGGCCTTGGTTCGCCTCTTCATGAAGGACTCGATCGCGTCGCTGGCACGGCCAAGTTCGTCCGGTGAGTCTCGTCCCTCGATGACGTCGAGCGCGAAGTTGATCCAGTTCTTCGTTGCCAACGACTCGTCGCATTCACCCTCGGCGTGCATCCACTGGAAGAGGCGATTCGAGTACGGCCCGATGACTGGGCCGAAGAGGTACGTGACGTTGACGTAGCCATCGGCACACTCGTAGACGAACCGAAGTTTGAACGGGCCGAGTTCGAGGCCGCCGGCGATGCGCTTCGCCGAGGGCACGTCGACGAGCGAGTTCATCATGGCGAACTGGGCGCAGCTGATCATCGAAGCCTGAGCCGAGACCGAGACGTGTTGCCCGACCCCGGACAACCGGCGTTCGCGCAAGGCCGTGAGG
>JAQCHM010000450.1 GCA_027730885.1 Actinomycetota bacterium
CTCTGCCAACCCCACAACCACCTGAAGACCGACCACGAACCCGACGACGGCTGACCGGGCTGTCCGGGATCAATCGGTCAGAGCCGGGTCAGCAGTTCCTCGACTACGGCCCGGGCCGATGCAGCCGCAATGTGCACGGAGCCCACAGTCCTCGCCGTCGGTGTACCCCTCGCCTGCGAAGTACACACGATCGCCGACCGATGAGCCGTTCAGCTCCGGAGCGCGCTGGCCGCGACCAGGGCCTCCAACGCATCGGGATCGTGGGGGTCGTGCAGGGCGACCACCAGCTGCTGTACACCGGCTGCCTCCAGAGCCGCCAGATGGTCGGTCAGCACGTCGGGCGTGCCGACCAACGCCCGGGCGAACACCGGCGCCAGATCCTCCCTCGAACGTTCCGATCTCACCCGAGCCAGTAACCGATCAACTGCGCCTGACGTGGTCCCGACGAAGGCGTCGATCTCCATCGAAGCCACGCCCGAGAAACCGTCGTCCCGCATTCGTGCGAGCTGCCCCGAGAACTCATCGGTGGTGCAGAACGACGTCTCCCAGGCATCGGCAAGCTCGCAGGCGAGCGCCTTCCCGCTCGGTCCGGTGGCCGACACCGTCACCGGAATCGTAGGCGTGTCCAGCTCCAAGGTGACCGGACTGCCGGGCACGAATTCGACCGGCTCGCCCGCCCACAGCGGCTGCAACCGCGACAGCGCCCAGTGGACCTCCTGCCACCGCTCGGTGTAGCTCCCGTAGGCAACGCCGAACGGTTCCCACCATCGACGGCCGTAGGTCACCGACGCGCCGACACCCGTCCGGAAGTCCAGGCGGCCACCCGACATGATGGCGACCGTTGCCGCCTGTCTGGCCAACAGCACGGGGCTGCGATACGTCCCGAGGACGTTGCTGATGACGGGTCCCAGACGGATCCGGGTCGTGCGCTGGGCCAACCCTGCGAGCACCGTCCAGCAATCGAGGTTCAGCCCGGTCGGCGACTCGCCGTAGTAGAAGCCGTGCAGGCCGAGGGCCTCCGCTCGCAGGCAGGTGCCCACCAACTGGTCGAAGTCCGCCGACCAGACCTCGAGCGCCAGCTTCAAGCGAAACCCTCGATCTGGGCACAGAGTCGATCGGTCTCGATGTCGGACGCATGACTGATCGGGTCGTACCCGTCACCCGACGGACTCTCCCCGTGACCGTGAATGAGGACGATCTCAGGAGCATCGATTTGGCCGACGACTTCGTACGACAGTTCCATGACCCGATCGTAGGCCGGCGAGTCAGCCCAGGTACCCAGCGGCCTCGACCCCTCGGCCTCGGTCAGTTCTCCCACACCACGACGTCAGGCTCTCCGACCGGCGACTCGAGGGCGGCGAACTGGCTATCCACCATCTGGGTACCCATGAAATGCCCGAGTCGGTCGGCGACGCGCTGTCGGGCAACCTCAGGCGACACGTCGAGGTAGACGAACCGGAGCGGGCGTCCGGCCGCCCGGCATCGGTCCCGAAGCAGTTGGCGGTACGACCACTTGAGGGCCGAGCAGGCCACCATCGCGCCCCGCTCGTCGCTAGCCAACACCTCGGCCACTCGCTCCAGCCACGGAGCTCGATCGTCGTCATCGAGCGGTTCGCCCGCTGACATCTTGGCCACGTTCGCTGGGGGATGAAGGTCGTCGCCATCGACGAAGTCGATGGCGAGTTCGTCCGCCAATTGCCGACCGACTGTGGTCTTACCCGAACCGGCGACTCCCATCACGACCAACCACCGATCACCCGAAGTCAGCCGCTGCGCCAGGTTCACTCCGTCAGGCTACGGACCAGATCTGGCCACGGCATCGGTGTGTCGCTGCAGCGGCCGTCGCAGCGGCTCGTTTCGACCGAGTCGTCGCCGGCCCGTACGAGTGCACCCGCGTGCGTCGCCCCGTGTGGGATGACCGTGTCGGCCCGTACATGAGCAGCGCGCCCTACGGCCATTGGGAGGTTAGGGTCACCGGATGTTCGACCACCTGCACTGGGAACGGGAGAGCTCTCGTTACGGCGACCCGCTCATCTTGTTCAAGACCCGCTTCGATCGGCTACGCCACCCGCAGTCGGGTAAGAGCTTCGAACGCCTCATTCTCGAATCCGTCGACTGGGTGAATTGCGTCGCCATCAACACCGACGGGCAATTGGTGATGGTGCGCCAGTTCCGCTTCGGCGCAGCGTCGACCACCCTCGAGACCCCAGGCGGCATGGTCGATCCCGGCGAAGACTCCGAGACCGCGATCCGGCGGGAACTGATTGAGGAGACCGGCTTCGTCGGTGGCACCTGGAGCTATCTCGGTGCGGTCCAACCCAACCCCGCCATCCATGACCACCTGTGCCACCACTGGCTCGGCGTCGACGTCGAGCTGGACGGAGCGCCGAAGAACGAGGGCGGCGAGTTCATCCAGGTCGAACTGCACTCCCCCGCCCAGGTCATGCACGCCATTCAGGCGGGCGAGATCCAGCACGCCCTGGCGCTGTCGGTGCTGTCCCGGGTCTACAACATCTGGGCAACGCCGACGGTCGATCGGTAGCGGCGCCGAACTACCGCGGGACCGGGTCGCCCCGGTCCCGCTCGTGTTACGAACTCAGCGCTTCTTCTTTGAGCCGATGAGCCATTCCTTCATCGGTGCCGAGGTCGACAGCTTGATCGAACGGCTCTTCTTGATCTTGATCGACGCACCCGTCTGGGGATTGCGGCCCGTGCGGGCGCCGCGCTCGGCCATCGAGAACGTGCCGAAGCCGGGCCAGGCGACCTTGTCGCCCGACTTGACCTGCTCGGCGGCATGGTCGAAGAAGGCACCGAGAACGCTCTCGG
>JAQCHM010000451.1 GCA_027730885.1 Actinomycetota bacterium
CGACCGCCTGCAACCGGCGCTTGACACCATTCGCCGCCACAACCAGCTCGGCCAACCCCTGCCCGCCGAAGTCGCCGAACTCCTGATGTGCGACGCCTCCATCCAACGGCTGCTCACCGGACCTGGCGGCAGCCCACTCGATCTGGGCCGATCCACCCCGGTTGTCAGTGCCGCCCAGCGAACGGCCCTCGCCCACCGCGACCGAGGCTGCCTGTTCCCTACTTGCACCCGGCCGGCCCATCATTGCGATGCCCACCCCCTCCGACACGGGAGTCGCGGCGGGCGGACCGATCTCGACAACCTGGTCCTCGTGTGCCGGCATCACCACCGATTGGTACACGGCCCGACCTGGGCGATCGTACGAGACACACTGACCGGTGTGGTCACCGCCACGAGACGTGAACCCGACAGCGACCGTCTCGTGGTGTATCAGCGAGACGGAACGGGTTCGGCAACCAAGACGTAGGGCGCTACGGTCGCCTCATGGCCGCGCACAGGACCAGAGAATGAACGTCGACCAGCTCCTCGACATCCTCGCGGTCGAGCCCGGAGACGACGTCGATCACTTCATCGGCAATTCGCCTGCCGACCGAGATCGTCCGGTCTACGGAGGCCAACTGCTGGCGCAGGCCCTGATGGCCGCCGGTGCAACAGTCGATTCCGGACGTGCCCCTCACTCGTTGCACGCCTACTTCGTGCGCTCGGGCAGCGCCCACACCCCCATCGATTACCGAGTCGAGCGAATTCGGGACGGGAGGGGGTTCAGCCATCGATCGGTCGTCGCGTTCCAGAGCGGTCGTGAGATCTTCCGCCAGATGGCGTCGTTCCAGGTGCCCACCGGCGGACCGAGCTACCAGGAACCGACCTCGGTCGATGTCGCCCTCGATCCCAGCACCTTCGTCGGCTACCGAGACTGGGTCCGCGACCTCAGTGACAACCAGGATCATCCGTGGTTCGCCGAGGTGCTCCCGATCGACCTTCGTTACCAGGGTGCTCCAGCTCCCCGTCCTCGAGCTCCGATCACCGGCGTCCAACACATTTGGATGCGGCTCCTCGGCCGAGTGCCGACCGACGACCCCGTGCTCCATGCCGCGCTCTTGGCGTGGATGAGCGACAAGACCATCAGCGACGTCACGATGTACCCCCACGCCCAGAGCTGGACCGACGCCGGGTTCGACATCCTGAGCCTCGATCACTCGATGTATTTCTACGAGCCTGCTCGCGCCGACGAGTGGATCCTGTTCACCCACGAGGCACCCGCGACACGGGGCGGACGTGGGCTGGCCCGAGGCGACATGATCACGCTCGAAGGCCGCAGGGTGGGCGCCCTCACCCAAGAGGCGCTGCTCGTGGCACCCACCGGAGACGGTGCGTCCAGTCGGTCGAACGCCGATCCGACTCGCGGACAGTGAGCCCGCTACCGTCAACCTGGTGAACCTCCAACAGTGGATCGCTGCTGACCTGACCTCCCTTCGTCAGCGCTTGGGGGGTTTCGTGAACGTGGTCCCGCCCGAGCTGTGGAGTCAGCCCGTCGACCACGGTGGTCTGCCGCCGCTCGCCATTGCCTGGCACCTGGCCCGCCACCATGACGTGGCCGTCAATGCGGTCGTTCGCCGAACTCCCGAGGTGCTCGACGATTGGGCCAGTCGAGTCGGCATCACCAGCGACACCTGGCAGGGCCTTTCCGAGGCCGAAGACCGCGACACGACTGCGCTGCTCGACCCAGTCTCGGTCGGGGGCTACCTGCTCGACGTGATCGATCACACCCTCGCCTGGGTGACGACCGCTGCGGTCACGACGGCCGATCTCCCCGACCTCGACGCCGTGCCCGACAGCGCGGCCGCCCTCGCTCAACTCGGTACGCCGACGGATCGGTTCGACTGGCTCTACGCCATGTGGGCCGGCAAGACCAACCACTTCTTCCTGTCGTGGGAAGCCATCGGTCATGGATACAACCATCTCGGCGAACTCATCTCGCTCCGCAACCGCTTGGGCCTGAGCCCGTTCTGATCCCCACCAGCCCCACCGTAGGAGACGAGTGCCTTGGCCACGATGACCCCCGATCAGATCGCCGAGTGGGCTGCCGCCCACGAAGAGGCTCGCCGGTCGGCGATCCAGATCGAGCCGCCGTCATTCACCAACCCGAACATGGACCTCGACGACGCCTACGCCATCCAAGAGGCGTGGATCGAGCTGCAGGTCAGTGCCGGCGCCCGACTCGTCGGCCACAAAATCGGCCTGACCTCCAAGGCAATGCAAGCGTCGATGCAGATCGACGAACCTGATTTCGGGGCCCTGCTCGACACCATGGTCTTCGACGACGGGGCCGAGCTCTCGACGGTCGGCTTCTGCGACCCCAAGATCGAGGTCGAGCTGGCGTTCGTCATGGCCCAGCCGCTCGCTGGTCCCAACATCACCATGCTCGACGTCCTCTCGGCCACCGCGTATGTCGTGCCGGCACTCGAGCTCATCGACGCCCGCTCCTACCGAGTCCATCCCGAATACAAGCGGGCTCGCACGGTGCGCGACACGATCGCCGACAACGCGGCCGACTGCGGCATCATCATGGGCGGGCGCCCGATCGGACCGACCGAAGTCGACCTGCGCTGGGTTTCCGCCCTCGCGTACCGCAACGCGGCCATCGAGGAGTCGGGTGTCGCCGCTGCGGTACTGAACCATCCGGCAAACGGAGTCGCCTGGCTCGCCCGTCGCTACGCGGCGATCGGGCGTCGGATCGAGCCAGGCCAGGTGGTTCTTTCCGGCTCCTTCACCCGCCCGCTCGACGCTCGGGCCGGCGACGTGTTCCACGTCGACTACG
>JAQCHM010000452.1 GCA_027730885.1 Actinomycetota bacterium
CGTTGTTGCACACGTAGATCCGGCCGTCGGGGCCGAAGGCGATGCCGTTCGGTCCGCCGCCCACGTCGGCCACGACGGCCACCGAACCATCGGGTTGGACCCGACTGATCGTGCCCCGTGCGATCTCGACCAGGATCACGCTGCCGTCGGGCATGGCGATCGGTCCTTCGGGGAACTGAAGTCCCTTTGCCATCACTTCGATTTCGCTCATGGGTGCAGACTAGCCTGGGCGCCAGGGACCAACCTAAGGGACTCGACTCCCGAGCCCTTGTACACCGAGGGGGAATGTCCGTGACCGAATACGACATCCACATCACCGGCGGCACTGTCGTCGATGGAACACGCACGCCGCGATTCAAGGCCGACCTTTGGATCAAGGACGGGCGCATCGTTCAGATCGGAGGCCGGGCAAACGGCGTCTCCAAGCAAGTCATCGACGCGACGGGCAAGGTTGTTGCTCCGGGGTTCGTCGATCTGCACACTCATTACGACGCTCAGGTCCGCTGGGATCCGTGGTGCACGATCTCGGGCTATCACGGGGTTACGAGCGTCGTGCTCGGCAACTGCGGTTTCGGGTTCGCGCCGGTGAAGCCCGACTTCAGGGAGCGGTCGATGCTGACCATGACCCGTACCGAGGCCATCCCCTACGAGTCGATGAAGCAGGGCATGAACTGGGATTGGGAGACCATCCCCGAGTACCTCGACTCGCTCGACCGTGGGCCGTTGGGCGTCAACTGCATCCAGTACATGCCGACCGCCTCGCTGATGATCTACGTCATGGGCCTCGAGAAGGCAAAGGCCGGCGAGCCCGCCAGCCCCGAGGAGCGCAAGGAGATGCAGCGACTGCTGCACGAAGGCATGGACGCCGGTCTGTGCGGCTTCTCGATCCAGCGTTTGGGCGAGAACTCGGTGCAAGCCGACTTCGACGGCTCGCCGATGGTCACCGACATCATGCACGACGCCGACATCCTGGCGTTGGCCGAGGTCCTCGCCGAGCGGGACGAGGGCTTCATCCAGATCACACAGGGAACCGGCGACATCCGGGCCGACCTCGCGTTCCTCGAGAAGCTGGCCGCGGTCGCGAAGCGGCCGATCCTTCACAATGTGGTCGCTCCGGCCCGCCAGGATCCCGAGGTGCACCGTCGCCCGTTGCGTTGGATCGACAAGTGCCGTGAGCAAGGGCTGCCCATCTACGCCCAATGCGGCACGGGCCGGGCCGGATTCGCCTTCACCCTCGAACACTGGAACCTCTACGACGCCTCTCCGGCGTGGCGGGCTGTCACCACCGGCACCAAGGAGGAGAAGATCGAGAAGATGAAAGACCCCGAGATGCGCCAGGCGCTGCTCGAGGAGGCCGAGGAAGCCGATCGTCGTCTCCAGGTCATCCAGGCCGGCGTCGGCGGAAACCCCAAGGGGCTCATCATCCAAGGGGTGAACCGTCAGGCCAACATGCAGCAGTACGTGGGCAAGTCGGTCGGCGACATCGCCGAGGCCGAGGGCAAGCACCCGATCGAGGTGATGCTGGATCTCTCGCTCATGGGCGATCTGAACGTCGAGTTCCTCGGACCCGACAAGGGCTCGAACGCCGACTTCATGGCTGAGATGATGAACAACTCGCCGTATGCAATCCCTGGGGTTTCCGACGGGGGAGCGCACACCAAGTTCTTCACCGGCGGCGCGTACACCACCGACTTCCTGACATGGTTGGTGCGGGACGAGAACGTCGTGTCCCTCGAAGAGGCGCACTACCGCTTGTCGAACCTGCCTTCCCGGGCTGCTGGATTCCGTGACCGGGGCACGCTCGAAGAAGGGCGGGCGGCCGACATCGTCGTCTATGACATGGAGGAGTTGGCCATCGATCCCCCGTGGATCGGGGACATCGAGCACGACCTGCCCGGCGGCGAATGGCGCCGGGTGCAGCGGGCCAAGGGCTACGACAAGATCATCGTCAACGGTGAGGTCACCTTCGAGAACGGCGAATGCACCGGAGCCACTCCGGGACGGCTCCTTCGCCACGGCAAGGCCGACTGACCGGGCGGATCGCCCTTCGCCAGTAACGCTGCAGGTTCATGAGCGATGCGTCGAGAACCACGCAGTGGCATAGCCCACGAGCGCTCGCTGTCGGGCCAGTCGGCCGGTACCACCGCCGACTGGCCCGCTCCGTTCCGCACCGGTTCGGGCAAACTCCTCACCGACCTGGGCGAAGTCGTCGGTGCTCAGCTCGAGGTCTTCGTAGGTGACCCAGGCGCGTTCGGAGTCGACGAGGAGCGTCGAGCTGATAGAGCCGGCCGAGAGGTGACTCGTCCCCAAGCCCGGGAGCGAGCGCATGGGGCGCGAGAATCTCCTCGGCCAGCGGCCCGAGGGCGGCGAAGGAGACCAGCGGGTGGGCGCTCCTCATCGTGGATCGATGGCCGCGGAAGCACTCGACCACCTCGCTCATCCCCCGTGTAGGCGTGAGGTACGGGTTGTAGGCCGGAAGAGACTCGCGAATGGATGGCCGCCACGCGACGGGAACCGGTGGGGCGCTCCAGGTCGCGGGGTCGCTCAGCTGACTCGACTGTGTCGGCATGACGATGGTTCCGCGGGGCCCGGCCGTCTGGAGAAGCGCCTCGACGACGGCCTGTGCTCCGCCGGCGACCCAACCCAGGCGAGACAACGACGTATGCACGATGACGACATCACCCGACTCGACGCCGAGGGCAGCAAGGTCGGCCACGACAGAGGCGACCGTCGCCGGCGCCGGTACTGCGGCAATTGTGCTTGCTTCGTCGATGTTCATCGCAGCCGAGCGTCGTCCGCCGAT
>JAQCHM010000453.1 GCA_027730885.1 Actinomycetota bacterium
GTGGATCACGTACTGGTTCCCGAACATCTCGGCGGTCTCGCCGAACGCGTGCCCGGCGTGGAACGCCGCTTTGTTGGCGGCGACGACATTGGGGTTCTTGCCGAACTTCTGGTCGATCCACTCGAGCGTCGGGTCGGTCGGGCGGCTGTACATCCACGTGACGAGACCCAGGGCGAAGAAGTTCTTCGACCGCTCGGCTTCCCGCCTCTTCGCGTCGAGGCCGGCGGTGGCCTCGACGGTCAGCTTGGTCATCGGCACCTCGTGCACGATGTAGGAGCTGAGCGTGCCGTCGTGGCGAGGATCAGCTTTGTACCCACACTTTTCCAGGTTGCGCTCGTCGAACGCATCGGAGTTGAGGATGATGGTGCCGCCACGCTTGAGGCGCTCGAGCTCGCTCATCAACGCTGCGGGATTCATGGCGACCAGCACGTCGGGCTCGTCACCTGGGGTGTGGATGTCGTGATCCGAGATATGGATCTGGAAGGCCGACACCCCGGCGATCGTGCCTTGCGGGGCTCGGATCTCAGCCGGGAAGTCCGGCAACGTCACCAAATCGTTGCCGGCGATGGCGCTGGCGGAGGTGAACCGGTCACCCGTCAGCTGCATGCCATCCCCGGAGTCGCCTGCGAAACGAATGACGACGCCCTGCAGCGTCTGCGTTTCGACCCTTTCCGCTGTATCGGTCACAAGACCCCCTGTTGGTGAGTTAGACAGCGTAAAGCTATCGCACGGCACGTCGGGTACGACATTCTTGCCCCAACTCACCGCCCCGGAACTTGCATCAACGGGGCCGCTCTATCCTGGCAGAGTGCCCCGTTCACCGTTCCTCTCCAGCCGCCTCCAAGGGTTCGGCACCACGATCTTCGCCGAGATGTCCGCACTGGCCGTCAGGACCGGGGCCATCAATCTGGGACAAGGTTTTCCCGACACTGACGGCCCGGCCGAGGTCTCCGAGGCCGCCATCGCGGCCATTCGCGCCGGCGTCAACCAGTACCCACCCGGCCCGGGCACCGACGATCTGCTCTCGGCCATCAGCGAACATCAACGACGCTTCTGGAACCTCGAGTTCGATCCGGCTTCGGAGGTGCTGGTCACCGCGGGGGCCACCGAAGCGCTGGCCGCCACGATGTTCGCACTCTGCGAGACCGGCGACGAGGTGATCGCCTTCGACCCGACCTACGACTCCTACGGTGCAGGCGTCGCCATGGCCGGGGCACGACTGCGCGGCGTCCTGCTGCGGCCCGAGCCGCGCCCTGGCGGCGGATTCCGGTTCGGGTTCGACCCGGACGAGCTCCGGCGAGCCTTCAACCCGAAGACCCGCCTCCTGCTCCTCAACTCGCCGCACAACCCCACGGGCAAGGTGTTCGATCAGGACGAGCTGCAGCTCATCGCCGACCTCTGCCAGGAGCATGACGTGATCGCTGTCACCGACGAGGTGTACGAGCACCTGGTCTTCGGCGGTCACGCGCACCGCCCGCTGGCCGGCTTCCCGGGGATGGCCGAGCGCACGCTCACGGTGTCGTCGGGGGGCAAGACGTTCTCGTTCACCGGATGGAAGATCGGCTGGGTCTGCGGACCGGCCCCTTTGGTCGCCGCGGTGCGCACCGCCAAGCAGTTCCTGACCTTCGTGAACGGCGCCCCCTTCCAACCGGCCATCGCCGTTGGGCTGCGCCTCGGCGACGACTACTTCACCCGTTTCGCCGCCGACCTCCAGGCCAAACGAGACCTCTTCGGTGGCTACCTCACCACAGCCGGCTTCGACGTCCTCGCGCCCGAAGGCACCTACTTCATCACCGTCGACATCCGGCAACGCTCCAAGTCCGGCCCCGACCCCGTCGACCACACGGTGGCCTTCTGCCTGGGTCTACCCGAGAAGGCCGGCGTGGTGGCGGTACCGAGTTCGGTGTTCTACCAGGACCAGCGAGACGGTCAGCATCTCGCCCGGTTCTGCTTCGCCAAGAACGACGCGCTCCTGATCGAGGCCGGCGAGCGGCTGGTGGCCGCGTTCGGCTGATGCCGGTCGCCGGTCAGACCGAGCGGCGATCCAGCGTCACCCCGATCCGAGGGAGCACTTCGGTGGCGAGCAGGCGCATCTGTTCGTCGACCTGTTCCCGGGTGAAACCGGGGAAGTCGGGGAACACCATCAGGTGGCGGAGCGAAAGCCGGTCGGCGATGCCGCCCAGCAGATCGGCGACCTGTTCGACCGGCCCGACGGCGAGCGAGCCCAGCTCGATGCTCTCCTCGATGGTGGGCCGGCAACCGAAGCCCTCGGCGTTGGCGGGGAACCCGGACCCGGGGTAGTGCTTGAATCTCCCGTACGGCGACAGGAACTTGACGTACTCGTCGTGGGCGTCACGCCCGATGGCGATGGCCTCCGCGGTCGGGCGTCCGATGATGGCGTTGATGTGGAAGGCCCGACCCTCGCCCGGGGCGAGTTCTCGGCCGTGGGCCGCGGCCCGCTCGGCGACGAGATCCCACTGGGGCCCGTGAGGTGAGCCCTCTGTAGTGGTCCCACTGGGGCCCGACCCGTTCGTCCGGCCCGCCGGTGAGGATGGCGGTGTGGCCGACACGGGCCACGTACTCGAGAGTGTCGGGTGACGTGACGGGTTAGAAGACCTCGACCGGCCGAAGAGGTCGGGGCACGAGGCTGAGGTCCTTGACCGTGCTGCCCCGGTCAGGGATCCCCGGCGGAGGGAACACGAAGTGCTTGCCGGTGTAGCTGAAGCGCTCGTTGTCCCAGTCAAGCTTGATGACCTCCATCGCCTCCTCGAACAGATCGCGGTTCAG
>JAQCHM010000454.1 GCA_027730885.1 Actinomycetota bacterium
AGCTCACCCAGCGAGCCGAGCACTTCGAGGAAGAGGTGGGCCTCGAGACCACGCTCAAGCGGCCCATCGTCAACACCCGGGACGAACCGCACGCCGACAGTCAGCGATACCGGCGGCTGCACGTCATCGTCGGGGACGCCAACATGTCGCAGGTCGCGACCTTCATCAAGGTCGGCACCACCTCGGTTCTTTTCGCCATGCTGGAAGATGGCATGTTGACCCAGATCCCGCTGGCCGACCCGGTGCCTTCGATGCACCAAGTGAGTCACGACCTCACGTTGCGGCGCCCGATCGCGTTGGCGGACGGTACGTCCGCAACGGCTCTGGAAATCCAGGCCGACCTGCTCGAGCAGGCCGAGCGTTGGGCCGACCGCCACGGGTTCGAGGCGGTGGGAGGCGAGAAGGTCGGCCGGCTCATCCTCGACCGTTGGCGTCACCTGCTCGAGGGGCTCGAACGAGACCCGATGTCGCTTGCGTCGGAGATCGACTGGGTGGCCAAGAAGCGCATCCTCGACGGTTTCTGCGAACGTCACGACTGCGCCTGGGACGATCCCCGGTTGCGTGCACTCGACGTCCAGTACCACGACCTCCGGCCGGGCAAGTCGCTGGCGGCCAAGGCCGGCCTCGAGGTGTTGGTCGACGACGTTGACGCCCGGCGGGCGACCGTCGAGCCCCCGACCGACACCCGTGCCTACTTCCGGGGTCGTTGCCTCCAGAAGTTCCCCGATCAGGTGGTTGCAGCCAACTGGGACTCGATCGTGTTCGACGTTGGCGACGATCCATTGCGGCGCGTTCCCATGCTGGAGCCCACTCGGGGTACGGTGGACCACGTTGGTGCGTTGCTCGACGGCAGCGCCACCGTCGCTGAACTCCTCGAGAAACTCGGTGCGTGAACCATGGCTGAACGTGAGCAGATCAAGAAGAACCCCGGGCGCCCGTCCGAGACAGCGGCCGAACAGGCTCCGGCCGTCGGGGACTCGGGCGAGAAACTGAAGGCGGAACTCGACGACCTCCTCGACGAGATCGACGAAGTGCTCGAGAGCAACGCCGAGGACTTCGTGAAGAGCTACATCCAAAAGGGCGGTCAGTAGACAGCCGGTTCGGCTGGGCGGATACCCGTCCGCTCGGCAGCGGCGGCTAATGTGTAGATATGAGTCTCCCGTTCTATTCAGCGACCGATGATCCCGGTCCGAGTTTCGCTGCGCTGCTGTCGAAGGAAAGTCTGCAACCTCGGTACGAGGTCGACAGCCCGTACGACGCAGCGTCGATCATGCACGGAACAACGGTGGTCGCAGCCCGATTCGCCGACGGTGTGATCATCGCCGGCGACCGGCGCGCGACGTCCGGCCATCTGATCAGTCACCGCACCATGGAGAAGGTCTTCCAGGCCGACCGTTGGTCAGGCGTCGCCATTTCGGGTGCGGCGGGACCGGCCATAGAAATGGTGAAGCTGTTCCAGCTTCAGCTGGAGCACTACGAGAAGGTCGAAGGCCACTCGTTGTCGCTCGAGGGCAAAGCCAACCAACTGTCGCAGATGCTGCGTGCCCATCTCCCGGCCGCCATGCAGGGAATGGTCGTCGTGCCCATCTTTGCCGGCTTCGACCTGCGCCGCGGGTACGGTCGCCTGTTCGCCTATGACGTCACCGGCGGACGGTACGAGGAGGAGGACTACGTGGCCTCGGGGTCCGGCAGTCTCCACGCCCGGACCGTCATCCGTCTCGGCCACCGCGCCGACATCTCCCGAGACGAGTGCGTCGACCTCTTGCTGAAGGCCCTGTTCACCGCGGCCGACGAGGATTCGGCCACGGGCGGTCCCGACAGCATGCGGGGCATCTACCCGATCATCTCGACCATCAGCGCCGAGGGGTACGTCGAGGTCCCCGAGTCCGAGGTGGCCGATCGGTTCGCCGCCATCATCGCCGAGTTCGCCGGAAGGGCCTGAGCCATGAACATGCCGTTCTACGTAGCTCCCGAGCAGGTCATGAAGGACCGGGCCGATTATGCCCAGAAGGGCATCGCCCGCGGACGCAGTCTCGTCGCCCTCGAGTTCGCCGGTGGACTGCTGCTCGTTGCCGAGAACCCGTCTCGCAACCTGCGCAAGATTTCCGAGATCTACGACCGCATCGCCTTCGGCGGGGTGGGGAAGTACAACGAGTACGACCAACTCCGCATCGCCGGGGTCCGTCACGCCGACATGAAGGGCTACACCTACAGCCGCGACGACGTCGACTCCCAGGCTCTCGCCAATCAGTACGCCCAGATGTTGGGCCAGATCTTCACCCACGAGATGAAGCCGCTCGAGGTCGAGATCCTCGTCGTCGCCGTCGGGTACTGCGAGACCGGTAACCGGCTGTTCCATATTCGCTATGACGGTTCGGTCACCGACGAGCAGGGCTTCGCCGCCCTCGGCGGAGACGCCGAGTCCATCCGTGAACGGCTTGCGGCCATCGATCGCGCCCCGCTCGACCTCGGCTCGGCTCTCCAGGGAGCAGTGGCCGCCTTGGCCGGGCCCGAACGGACCCTTGCTGCCGACCAGCTCGAGGTGGCCGTGCTCGACCGCTTGGAGGAGGGACGGTGTTTCCGCCGTCTCACCCTCGACGAGATCTCGGGGCTCCTCTGAACGACTCACCGGGTAACGTGACCGCTGTGCACCAACGGCGTATCTACGGCATCGAGACCGAATACGGCGTCACCTGCACGCTCCTGGGGCAGCGTCGGCTCAGCCCCGACGAGGTTGCCCGCTATCTGTTCCGCCGCGTCGTGTCCTGGGGGCGGTCGTCCAATGTG
>JAQCHM010000455.1 GCA_027730885.1 Actinomycetota bacterium
CGTCCAACATGCGGGCCCGCAGAGCCAGGACCTCGGCCAGGCCGGGGCGGATTTCGTCGAGGTCGATGGCTTCCTCCTCGGAGCGGGACTCGTCGACCGCGCCCGACGCGCTGATGGTGGCGACCGGCTGATCGGCCCACAGGATGTCCCCGGGGGCGGCGTGGATGGCGGCGATCACCCCACCGGCCTCGGCGAAGACCTCGTGCTCCATTTTCATGGCCTCGATGACGGCGACGAGCTGCCCTCTGCCGACCGTGTCGCCGTGAGCGACCTCGACGGAGACCACCGTTCCCTGGAGCGGGGTGCTGACCAGGTAGTGGCCCCCGGCAAGTTCGATGGTGACGCCGATGTTGGCCGCCGGGCGCGGCCGACCGGCGTCGGTCGGAATGGTCGGTGCAGGAGCTTGGCGGACCGGATGTGGTTCGCCCTCCAGGAACTCGGCCAGATGGCGCTCGAAGAACGCGGTGGACGAGCCTTCGAGGCCGGGATGACGCACGATGCCTCGGAGCAGATCGAGGTTGTTGTCGACGCCGTCGATGCGGCTCTCGCACAATGCCCGGTAAAGGAAGGTGGCCGCCTCCTCGAAGGTTCCGCCGGGACGGTGGACGATGAGCTTTGCCAGGAGCGAGTCGTAGCTGGCGTCGACGGTCGCCCCTGCATAGCAGGCGGTGTCGATCCGCACGCCTGGCCCGGCAGCCAAGTCGAAGACGGTGATCGCGCCCGTGGCCGGCAGCGTCTGACCATCGGAGTTGACCGTCTCGGCGTTGACTCTGGCCTGGATGGCCCACCCTTGAGGCGTGATCGAATGGGCCAACCCGAGCTCGGCCAGGACGGCGCCGCGAGCCAGGCGGAGTTGCGCCTGCACCAAGTCGACACCCGTCGTCTGTTCGGTGACCGTGTGCTCGACCTGGATGCGAGGGTTGCACTCGATGAACCAGAACGGGGTGTCGTCGGCGAGCGGGGCGGCGGCATCGAGCAGGAACTCGACCGTGCCCACATTGGCGTAGCTCACGCTGGCGCCCAGGCGGACGGCCGCCGCGCAGATGGCCGAGCGGAGCCCGACAGGGAGCGAGGGTGCCGGTGCGATCTCGACCAACTTCTGGTTGCGACGCTGGACACTGCAGTCCCGCTCGCCCAAGTGGACGACCTCGCCGGTTCCGTCACCGACGATCTGGACTTCGATGTGTCGAGCGACATCGACCAGCTGTTCCACGTAGACGTCCGGCGACCCGAAGGATTTCTCGGCCTCGGAGACGCAGCGCTCCCACGCTGCCCCCAGCTCGTCGAGATGACGGACCGCCCGCATGCCCCGCCCGCCGCCTCCCGCGACGGCTTTGAGCATGATGGCGCCGTGTCGCTCGAGCAGCGCTTCCGCCTCGGCGAGGGTGGCTGGTCCGGTCGAGCCCGCGAGCACGCTGAGGCCGGCGGCCTCGGCTGCGTGGCGGGCTGCAACCTTGTCGCCGAAGAGCTCGAGGCAGTCCGCTGTCGGACCGACGAACGTGATGCCCTCTGCCTCGCAGCGGCGCGCGAAGTCGGCCCGCTCTGCCAGGAAGCCGTAGCCGGGGTGGATGGCGTCGGCCCCGACCTCGACGGCGGCAGCCACGACGGCGTCGATGTCGAGGTAGCCGGCGACGCCGGGCGTTGGCAGGGCCACCGTGTGGTCCGCCAGCGACAGCGCTCGTCCGCTGACGTCGTCTGGCGTGTGGAGCGCGACAGTGCGCCAGCTGAGGCTCTGAGCGGCGCGAATGACTCGGACGGCGATTTCTCCTCGGTTGGCGACCACCAGGGTGGGGGCGTGGTCGGAGATTCCGGTGTTGGAGGGAGAGACGGCGCTGGACATGCCGAGACGGTCGCACAGTGCGGAGGGTTGGGCAAGGTCGCAAGCTGGGCAAGGTCGCGAGCTGGCCAAAGCCACCGGACAGGGCACGGACATCGCCCCCGAGTTGGCCGCCGGTGTCCTGGCCGGGGCGAAGAAGTCGATTCCCGACGCGTATCGCGGCCCGGAAGGCGCGCCGTTCGGCTCGCAGAAAGAAGCTCCCGCAGGCGCGACCAACGCCGACCAGCTCGCCGCCTTCCTCGGACGCGAGCTCTGACCGAACAAGCAAGCCCCAAACGCAACCGCGTGCAGCGCGCACCGCTCGGCGGTGTGCTGCTGCACGCGGTTGTGCGTTTTGGCCAGGCTCCGCGGCTGGCGAGACTAGGCGGCGGCCGGATCGGCCCGGATCAGGGTGGCGTGCAAGTGATGCTGGAACGGTTCGCCGACTGCGGCCATCGAAAGGTCATAGGTCAGCGTGTCGCCGTCGACCTCGATGACTCGCCGGACCTGGGTGACGGACTTGGCCGTCGGGGTCGTGAGGACCGAGGTCGTGTCGAGGGTGAGGTGTTGGCCCTCGATCGATCCGTCGTGCACTTCCACGATGCCCGATGGCTGCACGACGATGAACTCGAACGTCGTGGGTCCGGCGGGTCGGAAGTAGCCGGCCTCGGCGTGAAGGGGCAGGTCCGTGTCGGCGTGACGGGTCTTCTGGGTATAGGCGATGAACGGCTTGCCGACGTGACCGAACGTGATCTCCTCGAAGTAGCCGAAGCTGTCGATGGTTGGGTAGTGGCCTTCCCCTCGGCCTCGCCAGGTGCCGAGCAGGAACGCCAGCGGTGCCAGATCGGCGTGCAGTTGCGGCGTCACTTGGCCGCCTGATCGATCCAGGTTCCGATGGCGTGCTTGGGCAAGGCGCCGATCTGTCGGCTGGTCTCCTTGCCGTCTTCGAACAGGACCAG
>JAQCHM010000020.1 GCA_027730885.1 Actinomycetota bacterium
GCGTGGAAACCACAAGAGGAGTATAGGCACTCCGAGCCGCGCGTGACACGTGACCCGATCACGCCGAACCGGGACGCTCGTGGGCAAGACTGCGCCCGAATGCTTCGAGACGGGCCCTGATCTCCGGGTCGATCTCGAAGGGTCGGTTGGCGAGGTGATGCTGGATGCTGGTGTACACCTCGGACTCGATGGAACAGTCGGCGCACCGGTCCAGATGGCGGGCCACCTTGCGGGCGGTGTCGACGTCGGTCTCGCCATCCAGGTAGGACTGGAGCACGGCCATGACGGCGTCGCAGTGCATCGAGCGGCCGAAGGAGAAGAGATGCTTGAGGCTCATCGGTCGGTCCGTTTCGTGGTGACGGGACGTTGGCTGTCGAGACCGTTGACCGAGACCGCGGTCCTGATCGATCGACGAGCCCTATGGAGACGACTCATCACCGTTCCCACGGGAATGCCGATCGCGTCGGCCGCTTCCTGGTAAGCGAGCCCGTGGAGGTCGACGAGCTCGACGACCTGCCGGGACTCGGGGCTGAGGGCCCTGAATGCCTCGTCGATGGTGGCGTCGAACGTCCCGTCGACGTGTCGGGACTCGGGAGCCTCGTTGTCGCTGAGGAGGTCGGTGTACTCGCTCGATTCGGGGTCGTTGAGCAGGCCCGGTCGCTTCTTGCGCCCCATGTTGATGTTGGCGTTGCGAAGGTTCGTCAGCAGCCAGGCCCGGGGATAGCGCCCGTCGAAGGAATTGATCGATCGAAAGGCCCGCAGCAGCGTCTCCTGCACCAGGTCCTCGGCGTCGGCGGTGGAGCGAGTGAGCGATCGTGCGACCCGAAGGAGAAGATCGATCTCGGGCAGCACGAGGCGCTCGAAGGCCGGATGCGCTCCGATCTCGGGCGACGGGACGGATTAGGAAGGGTTCACGGGCAGGGTTCTCGTCTCGGGTCTAACCGATCGAGCGGATACGGCATTCCCCCAACGCGATCGACCTCGGTCAAAGCCCGGGGCACCGGCGAAGCATAGTTCCGTCCGGTCTACCCTGAGGCGCATGGTTGCCCCCGACGGATCCCCCGATGGCCCCGACGAAGTGTCGGTCTACGACTCCGTCGGCGGCTTGCCCTGGTTCGTCGCGTTGGTCGATCGGTTCTACGACGCGGTGGCCATCGATCCTGTCCTGACGCCGCTCTACCCGCAAGACCTCCGCGAGTCCCGACGAACCACATCACTGTTCCTCGCCCAGTTCTGGGGCGGCCCACCGCACTACAGCAAGGTGCGCGGCCATCCTCGCCTCCGGATGCGCCACTTCCCGTTCGCCATCGGATTGGCCGAGCGCGACGCCTGGCTCGGCCACATGCTGGCGGCGGTGCGTTCGTCGCCCGTACCGCTCCCGTCTGAGGTCGAAGCCCTGTTCGTCGAGTACTTCGAACGTGCGAGCTCCGCCATGATCAACCAGGATCGTTGACCCGTTTTGGCCTTGTCGTCGGCCCTGCTGTAATTTGCCCTCAGCGTCAAAACCCGCTCCGTTGCGGCGTGCTCGCGAGCACGCCCTTCGGTGGATGCTTGACTTTGTGATTTGGCGCGGCTCTTCTGGTCCCCAGATGTATCCCCGATCGGCGGGGTGTCGGAACAAGGAGCTCCAGATGAACAAGACCGAGTTGGTCGACGCAGTGGCCGAGAAAACCGGTGTTTCCAAGAAGGATGTCGGCGCGGTCATCGACGGCGTGTTCGACCAGATCTGCGCATCGGTGTCCAAGGGCGACAAGGTCGCCATCCCCGGGATGGTCAGCTTCGAGCAGGTGCACCGCAAGGCCCGGAAGGGATTCAATCCTCAGACGGGCGAGGCCATCGACATCGCCGCTTCGATGGCCGTGAAGGTCAGCGCAGGCGCCAAGCTCAAAGCAGCAGCCAAGGGCTGAGATCGGTCACTGCGGCCGGCCGGTGTCCCGAGCATCGGCCGGTCGGCGGCTGGCGCCTAAGCTGGCGCCGTGACCGCACATCAATCCAACGCCGTCGAGGTCGGCCAGGCTGCTCCGGCGTTCGACCTCCTCGACCAGCACGGCGAACCCATCTCGCTTGCTTCGCTCGCCGGATCGCCCGTCCTGCTGTACTTCTATCCGAAGGCCATGACGCCGGGTTGCACCCAGCAGTCCTGTCTCCTACGTGACGTGGCCGATCAGATCGGCGACGCCCGGATTGTGGGTATCAGTCCTGATGTTCCCGAGAAGCTGGGCCGTTTCGACCAGAAGTACACCCTGGGGTTCACGCTCTTGTCGGACCCTGATCACGCCGTGGCCGAGGCCTACGGTGCGTGGGGGCAGAAGAAGCTCTATGGGAAGGTCTATGACGGCATCATCCGGTCGGCCTTCCTCGTCGACCGGGCCGGCACCGTCGCTGCAGCCTTTCCCAAGATCAGCCCCAAGGACACACCCAACAAGTTGTTGGCCGAGTTGCAGGAACTGTCAGGATGATCGAGCCCACGAGCGAACCCCTACTCCGCCCCGAGGACTTGCTGCCCCACCGGCCGCCGTTCCTCCTGGTCGACGAGTTGGTCGAATTGGTTCCCGGCGAGCGGGCCGTCGGCCGTTGGACCCTGACCGGGAACGAGTTCTTCTTCGCCGGTCACTTTCCCGGTCGTCCCACCCTTCCTGGTGTTCTGATGATCGAAGCCCTCGCGCAGGTCGGTGCCTGTGGAGCCCTGGCCACCCCCGCCTTCCGCGGCAAGATCCCGCTCTTCGGCGGCGTCGACGGAGCCAAGTTCCGTCGCCAGGTCCTGCCGGGTGACACCCTCGATCTGGAAGTGGTGTTCGGTCGGATGGGCAGTCGAGGTGGGAAGGGAGCTGGCCGAGCCACTGTCGGCGGCGAATTGGCCTGCCAAGCCGAGCTCATGGTCGTCCTCGTCGACCCCTGAATCGAGGCTGCGAGCTCTAGGCGAGGCCCTACTACAAGCTCCAGCCACCTCAGAACCGAGGGAGGGTGGTCCGGCCGTGCAGAACGGTTGGGGTCAGCGAGCGGGGGAGATCACGATCGAACCGTTGTGGCCGCCGAATCCGAAACTGTTCGACATCGCCGGGCCGGGCTCCCAGGAGCGGCCGGCGACATCGGTCACGATGTCGATACTCGGAAGCTCGGGATCTCGTTGCTCGAGGCCCAGGGTGGGCGGGATGAGCCGGTGTTGCATCGATAGCACGACTGCGGCCGCTTCCAATGCCCCGGCGGCACCGAGCGCATGGCCGGTGACGCCCTTGGTCGAGGTGACCACTGGACCGTGATCGCCGAACACCTTGGCGATGGCGTGGGCCTCGGCCGCATCGTTGAGGGGGGTCGACGTGCCGTGGGCGTTGATGTGCATCAGGTCGGCCGCCGCGAGACCGGCATCTTCGAGGGCCAGTTCCATGCAGCGCACTGCTCCCATGCCGCCAGGGGCCGGGGCAGTGATGTGATGCGCGTCGGCCGTCGAGGCCGATCCCAGCGCCTCGGCGAGGATGGTGGCGCCGCGGGCGACCGCGTGCTCCCACTCCTCGAGGACGAGGATGCCCGCACCTTCGGAGATGACGAAGCCGTCGCGGCGGATGTCGAACGGCATCGAGACGCCGCTGGTGGACATCGCGGTCATGTTACGGAAGCCGGCCAACGCGGTGGGGGTGATGGGTGCCTCGCTGCCACCGGCGATCATCGCGTCGGTACGTCCGTAGCGAATGGCGTTGATGGCGTTGCCGATGGAGTGAGTTCCCGCAGCGCACGCGGTGACGACCGCCTCGCATGGTCCTTGGAACCCGTGTCGCATGGACACCGAAGCGGCCGCGGCGTTTGGCATCATCATGGGGATCAGGAACGGGGACACTCGTCGGTCGCCACGATCGTGACGGGTGACGATCTGTTCCTCGTTGGTGCCGATACCGCCGATGCCGGTGCCGATCATCACGCCACAGCGAGCGGGATCGACCTCGAGCTCCCCGGCCTGTTCCAGGGCTTCGGCCGTGGCCGCCAGCGCGAACTGTGAGAAACGATCGGAGCGTCTGGCGTCCTTGGGGCTGTCGAACCAGGGACTCGGGTCCCAGAACTCGAGCTGCCGAACGTCGCCGTCGGCCGGCCGGTGGAACAGACCGTGCCAGAAGGCTTCCCTGCCTACCCCGCACGCCGCCACGACACCGACGCCGACGACGGCGACACGCCGTGTCGAACCGGGCATCAGAGCTTGCCGACGACCAAGTCGTAGGCCGAGCCGACGGTGTCGACGCCCTCGAGCTCTTCCTCCTCGACGGTGACGTCGAATTCCTCTTCGAGGGCCATGACCAGTTCGACCAGATCGAGGCTGTCGGCGTCGAGATCCTCGGCGAATCGAGCTTCCTTGACCACCTTGGCCGGGTCGAGGGAGAGCACCTCGACGGCACACTTCACGAAGCGCTCAAAATTCTTCTCGTCACTCACAGTTGGTTCCTCCTGAACCGTTCGCATTCGCCATCGGCAAATGATTGTTACACGCTAGAGCGTCTTTCATGCGCCCATGCCAAGCCCGCCGTCGACGGGGATGGTGGCGCCGGTGACGTACCCGGCCCCCTCGGAGACGAGGAAGCGAACCGCAGCCGCGACATCGTCGGGTGTGCCGATGCGGCCCAAGGGAACGGTGGCCACGATGGCGGCCTTGGTGTCGTCGCCCACAGCGTCGAGCATGTCGGTCTCGATCGGGCCCGGTGCGACGAGGTTCACGGTGATGTTGCGGGACGCGAACTCACGGGCGAGGGAGCGTCCGAGGCCGACCAACCCGGCCTTGGACGCGGCGTAGTTGGCCTGGCCGGTCTGGCCCGTCGACCCGACGACCGACGACATGAGGACGATGCGACCCCAGCGGGCTTTCATCATCGACTTCACCGCTCGCTTTGCACAACGAAAGGCGCCGCCAAGGTTGGCGTCGACGACCTTGTCGAAGGCGTCATCGGACATGCGGAGCACGAGGGTGTCCTGGGTGATGCCCGCGTTGGCCACCAGGATGGTCACCGGACCGAGTTCTGCCTCGACGCGGGTGAACGCCTGGTCGATCGACTCCGCACTCGTGACGTCGCAGGGAACCCAGGTGAGCCGTGGATCGAGGTCGGCTGGCTGGGACCGCGACCCTACAGCGACGACGTGGCCGTCGTCGGCGAGCGCACGGGCGCACGCAAGACCGATCCCGCGGGTACCACCGGTGACTAAGGCGACGCGGCCCGTGGGCTCGGTCACCAGGCCGCCGTTCCCGTGAGGGTGCCTTCCCAGCGAACGATCATCGAGGCCCAGGTCATGCCGGCACCGAATCCGAGGAACAGCACGTTGTGCCCCGGTTCGAGCCGACCCTCGTGCAGCGCGTCGGCCAATGCCAGCGGAATCGAGGCGGCCGACGTGTTGCCGGTCCGCTCGAGGATCATCACCGTTTTCTCCTGGGAGAAGCCGAGCTTCTTCCACGCGGCGTCGACGATGCGGACGTTGGCCTGATGGGGGATCACCAGATCGATGTCGTCGACGGTGAGCCCAGCCATGGCAAGCGCCGCGTTGGTCGAACGTTGCATCACGGTGACCGCTTGTCGGAAGACTTCCTTGCCGTCCATCTGCAGGAAGCCGCCGTGTTCGGAATAGAGGATGCCCACGTGGGCGCCGTTGGCGCCGAGATCCCAGCCGAGCACGCGACCATTCCCCGTGGGATCCTGCTGCACGATGGCGGCGCCTGCTCCGTTCCCGAACAGGATGCCCGTGTCGCGCGCCGTGTAGTCGGTGATGCGATCGAGGCTCTCGGCGCCGATCACCAGGATGTTGTCGAGACCTTGGAGCATCAGACCGTTGGCGACGACGAGGCCGTAGACCCAGCCCGAACACGCTGCCTGGAGATCGAACGCGCCGCAGTCGAGGCCCAGGGCGTAGGCGACGGCGGGGGCAGTGCCGGGACAGATGTAGTCGGGTGACGTAGTCGCCAGGATCACCTGCCCGATGTCGGCCGGCTGAAGACCGGATCGGTCGAGGGCCTCGCGCGCCGCAGCGATCGAGAGTTCCGAGGTCGAGCTACCGACGTGACGAGCACCGATTCCGGTCCGCTCTCGGATCCATTCGTCGGTCGTGTCCATCGCCGCGGTGAGGTCGACGTTGTTGATGACCTTCTCGGGGAGAGCGGCGCCAACTCCGGCGAAACGGAAACCTACAGGGGCAGAAACGGATGCGGTCATGGCGTGGTCCTCTCGATCGGGCAGTGCTGGATCAAACCGGTATGGATCAAGCCGTACGGAGCCAGGCGATTGGCTGAGAAGTGGTGACCCGCTCACCTTCGAGGGCGAGCACTCCCTGAAGGTGACCGGAGAAAGCCGAGCGGACTTCGACATCGCCGATGTAGCCGATGAGCTGGCCGGCAGCCAGAAGGAGATCGGGGGTGAGATCGGCAAGCGGTTGGAAGACGCCGGTCGCCGGGCTCACGACGAGACGTTCGAACGCGTAGAGGTACTCGCCCTCGTGCACGGCTCCGGTCTGTGAGGCATGGGACAGATTGTCGAGGAGTTGGTCGACATCGGCTGGTGTGCCGATCGGCAGATTCGTGGTGTCCTGGACCGTGCGCTTGGCCATGCCGGTCAGCACGGCGCCGGGACCCAGCTCGAGGAAGACGGTCGCGCCCGCTTCGAACAGATTGTGCAACGTCTGTCGCCAGCGCACCGGACTGGTCAGCTGGGCGCCCATGAGGTTGGCCCAGTCGTCGGCCAAGTGATGAGGCAGTCCGTCGACGTTGGCGAAAACCGGACGGTGAGGCGCCCGGAACTCGGTCTCGGCGATGGCCTTGCGCAACCGGTCCCGAGCGGGCGACATGAAGGGGGTGTGGAAGGCTCCGCCGACCTTGATGGGCATGGCCCGCTTGGCCCCGAGCGCCTTGGCCTGGGCGGCCGCAGCCGCGAGATCCGCGGGGTCACCGGCGATGACGACCTGGCCTGGCGCGTTGTAGTTGGCGACCCAGACATCGCCGTCGGTACGCGAACAGGCGAGCTCGACTTGGTCGTCGTCGAGACCGAGTACTGCGTACATCGTGCCTTTCCGGGCATCGGCCGCGGCCTGCATCGCGTTGCCTCGCTCGGTGACGAGTCGGACCCCGTCCTCGAAACTGATACAGCCCGAGGCCGCGAGGGCCGAGTACTCACCGAGACTGTGACCGGCATGGAAGGCCGGCTCGACGCCGGTGCGTTCGACCGCGTCGAGCACGATCATGCTCATGATGAATGTCGCCAGCTGGGAGTTCCGGGTCTCGGTCAGCTCGTCCTGGTCGGCGAACAGCAGTAGATGCTCGACGTCGCGGCCGGCGACATCGCTCGCTTCGTCCACGAGCTCCCAAGAAGGATGGTCGAGCCAGGGCTTGCCCATGCCCGGTGTCTGGGACCCCTGACCGGGGAACGTGAACGCGATCATTACGGGACTCATCACGACCTCTGACCAGGATGCAACCGAAGACGTTTCAAAACTATGCGAAAAATCTGCGGAAAGGTGGGGGCCTCGCGAATGTTCGCGCCAGTTATCTCCGATCTCGGGTAGCCTTCGTGCTCCGATCACGGTGCCGAGCCGTGACGTCTCCCATCCGAGCCCGGATGGCGGAATCGGCAGACGCGGCGGACTCAAAATCCGTTGCCCGCAAGGGCGTGTGGGTTCAAGTCCCACTCCGGGCACACAAACCTCCAGTTCGAGCCGATCTCCAGACCGAGCATTACAGGCGAGCAAGACCCGATGACCAGTAGATCGACCATCGAGAAGAAGCTCTCTCAGACGGTCGCCGACCTCCAGCGGGCTCGGGAGGAGATCCGCATCCTCGATGAGCAGATCGCCTACAGCGCCGACACCGCCGAGGACGCCCGGTTGCGTTCGATGGTGTCCGAGACGCCGTTGGCCGAGCGCGAGCACCGTGGCGCGGCGCGCGCGGTTGCTGCCCTCCACCGGGACCGGTCGGTCTGGGTCGAACGGGTGGCCAAACTCGAACGGACGCAGGACGACCTCCTCGACCAGCTGATCGTCGAGTTGTCGTGAGCAAGACCCGACTGGTCCTGGCGGAGGACGAACCAATCATTCGCCTCGACCTACGCGAGACTCTCGAAGAAGAGGGGTATGAAATCGTCGGCGAGGCCGGTGACGGAGCGCGCGCCATCGAGCTGGTGCGCGAACTCCGACCGGACGTTGCAATTCTCGACATCAAGATGCCGGGCACCGATGGTCTGGCCGCGGCCAAGGTCATCATCTCCGAGCGCCTGGCCGCCGTCGTCATCCTCACCGCCTTCTCCCAGCGCGAGCTGGTCGAACAGGCCCGTGACGCCGGGGCGTTGGCCTACGTGGTCAAGCCGTTCCACGGGGCTGAACTCGTACCCGCGATCGAGCTGGCGAAGGCTCGCTTCAGCGAGGCGCTCGCCTTGGCCGAGCAGGCCCAGAACCTGGCCGACCAGCTGGAGACCCGAAAACTGGTCGACCGGGCGAAGGGCATCCTGATGGACAGCCACGGCCTGAGCGAGGGTGAAGCCTTCCGGTTCATCCAGACCACGGCCATGAGTTCCCGGACCGCCATGAAGGACGTCGCCGGTGACGTCGTGGAAGGGACCCTGCGCCCAACATGACCGGGTTGATGCTGATCGACGGGAACTCGCTCACGTACCGGGCCTTCCACGCGCTCCCGCCCGACCTGGCGACGGCCTCCGGCCAGGTGACCAACGCCGTCTTCGGCTTCACGTCGATGCTCATCAACCTGGTCCGAGACCACCGGCCCGACGGCATCGCGGTGGCGTTCGACCTTCCCGAGCCAACGTTCCGCCACACCCAGCTGACCTCCTACAAAGCGACTCGGGACAAAGCGCCCGACGTTCTGCGAGAACAGATGGGCCTGGTCCGCCGGGTGCTCGAAGTGCTGCATCTCCCCGTGCTCGAACTCCCCGGCTACGAAGCCGACGACATCATCGCCACCCTCGCCACTCGTGGCGCTGCGGCGTCGCACGACGTGCTCATCGTCACTGGTGACCGCGACAGCTTCCAGTTGGTCCAGGATCCCCACGTCAAGGTGGTCTACAACAAGAGGGGCGTGAGTGACTACGCGCTCTACGACGAGGTCGGGATCGAAGAGCGCACGGGGGTCCGGCCCGAGCTGTACGTGCAGTACGCCGCGTTGCGGGGCGACAATTCCGACAATCTCCCGGGCGTGCCCGGGGTCGGCGAGAAGACCGCGGCCAAGCTGATCAACACCTACGGCGGCATCGACGGCATCTACGCCAACACTGACGCCCAGACCCCGAAACTGCGGCAGAACCTGGTCGAGAACGAGGAGATCGTCCGGCTCAACCTCGTCATCATGGAGCTCGTCCGCGACGCTCCGCTCGACGTCGACCTGCAGTCGTTCTTCCATCGCGAGGTGCCCGATCCCGCCGAGGTGCGCCAACTCTTCGACTTCCTCGAGTTCCGGACGTTGTACGACCGCATGCAGGCCGTGCCGGAGTTCCAGGGCGGCTCCTCGAACGACGCACCGACCGCGGCGGACCTGGGCAAGGTCGTCGAACCGGTGCTGGTGAAGGGTTCACCCGAGGAGCTGTTGTCGACGTGGTTCACCCATCCGGCGTCATCCCCGTTGGCTGTGGCCATGGGTACCGACTTCGCCGGCATCGCCTTCGTCGTCGATGAGCCCTCCGGTCGCGTCGGGTGGGTCGCCCGATCGGATATCGATCGTCTTGCGCCGTTCCTGGTTGCAGCAGGACCGGGCGTGACGGCGCACGAGGCGAAGCCGCTGCTGCGGGCCTGCCTCGCTTGCGGCATCACCGACGTCGGTCTGCGGCTCGACACCGCTCTCGCTGCTTACCTCCTCGACCCCTCGGGCAGCTCGTACCCGCTCGACGCCGCCCTGGCTCGTCGGACGGACTGGCGCATGCCCGACGATCTGGGGCCGCCAGAGGGACAACTCGATTTCGGCGATTCGGGAGCCACGCCGGCCCGGGTCGCAGCGGTGGCCGCACTTGCCGTGTCCCGTCTGGCGCCGGTCATCCAACAAGCCCTCGTCGACGACGGGTTGTCCGAGCTCAATCGGACCATCGAGGTGCCGCTCGTCGGTGTGCTGGCCCGCATGGAACATCGCGGCGTCGCAGCCGATCGTGACGTGCTCCGGTCGCTCAACGACGAGATGACGGCCGAGGCCGACCAACTGGCCCACCAGATCCAGGACGACGCCGGAGAGCAGTTCAACGTCAACTCGACCAAGAAGCTCCAGGAGATCCTGTTCGAGAAGCTCGGTCTCTCGCCGGGCAAGAAGAACAAGACGGGCTTCTCGACCGATCAGGCAACGCTCGAGAAGCTCGAAGGTCAACACCCGATCGTCGAACACCTCCTGCGGTACCGGGAGGTCGAGAAGTTGCGGTCGACCTACGGGGAGTCGCTCCTGGCCGCAGTCGACGCAGACGGACGCATCCGCGCCACCTTCAATCAGATGGTGGCCCGGACGGGGCGGCTGTCGAGCGAGAACCCGAATCTGCACAACATCCCGGTCCGGTCCGAGCTGGGTCGCACGTTCCGCAAGGCGTTCCGGGCAGCCGGCGAGAACACGCTGCTCGTTGCCGACTACAACCAGATCGAGCTTCGCTGCATCGCCCACCTCGCCCACGATCCCGGTCTCATCGAGGCGTTCACGGCAGGCACGGACGTCCATCGCGCCGTCGCCGCCCGTGTCTTCGGGATCGAGCCGGCCGAGGTCGACTTCGAACAACGAAGCCGGGCCAAGATGGTCTCCTATGGGCTGGCCTATGGAATGGAGTCCTACGGGCTGGGTCAGAGGCTGGGGATTGCCACCAAGGAAGCGTCGGAGATCCTCGAGGCCTACTTCGCCGGTTTCCCCAACGTGCGGAGCTACATGGACGCCACGGTCGTCGAAGCCCGCAATCGGGGTTACACCGAGACCTTGTTCGGGCGCCGTCGGGCCATCCCCGAGCTGCTGAGCGACAACTTCCGGATTCGCCAGGCAGGCGAGCGGCAGGCGATGAACGCCGGCATCCAGGGGCTGGCAGCCGACATCTTCAAGGTCGCCCTGGTCCGATTGGACGAGCGGCTCGAAGCCTCCGGCCTGGCCAGCCGCATCGTGCTGCAGGTCCACGACGAGGTCATTCTCGAGGTGCCGCCAGCCGAGAAGGAGGCGACGACGACCATTGTGCTCGAGGAGATGAGTCGGGCCTTCGATCTGGCCGTACCACTCGAGGTCAACCTGAGCTACGGCACCACCTGGGCCGACGCCAAATTTGAACAATAATTCAGCTGCGCCCCACAGGCCAAACCCGCAATAACTCAACCGCCAGGTTGTTCCGTCCGATGGAGACAGCATGTCCGAGCAGAAGGCGAAGACCGGGAGCAACCAGGGTTGGTAAATCGCTGGCGGAGTGGCGGTTCTCGTACTGGTGATCGTCACGGTCAACGAACGGAAGGCTGCGGAGGAGAACGCGCGTGACTGTGCCTCCTCGGTCACCCGAAGGATCGATGATGACTTCTCCGACTACACGAGTTACGACTTCGACCCATTCTACGACGACTGCATGGACCGCAGGAGCCCGCAGACTGGCGTTGAGCGGGACTGACCTAAACGGACTGGTAACTCCGCGCCGTCGCCAGGGGAGTGCGCACAGGCCCACTACGGCCGGCTGATGCGCCACTGGCAGCCCCAGGCCAAGGCCGTTCATCAGATCCTCGATCGAGGCGTGGTTGATGTCGGTCTGGTCCTCCGAGCAGACCATTGCGACCGGCTCGGCGTTAGCCAGCGGATCGGTGATCCCCGCCGATGGATCGCTCAGATCACGTTCTGAGCCAGGAGGATCGGTCTCGGCGGCCAGCAGTGTTCTGCGACGCTTTGCGCCCCGGGGCGCAGAGCGCAGGTCCGATGGCGGACGTCGAGGGCGCGCAGGTGGTCGTCGTACGCCGCCGCGACGTCGGGGCCGAAGCTGTTCATCGGGTCGAATCCGTCCACCCTCGGGCCCGACCGTCGCGGCCACAACGCATTTGGGGCGCGGGGATGGAGCTGGAGTTCGCCGGTGAGCATGGCCTTCACGTCCTCGCGATCTCCGGACTACCGTGGAGGCATGCACCGCCACGAGCATGTGGAGTTCGTGACGGACGTGCCGTGGTCGACCAGCGAGCAGGTCCGGCGCCGGCTGCGCCTGTACTTCCTCCTCATGGGCGTGTGCATCGCCCTGGTCGCGCTGGCCTGGCGCTGGCGTGGACCTAGGCCGATGCCAAGGATTGAGCGATGACACAGCCTGAGGGGGCACAGCCTGAGGGGACACAGCCTGAGGGGGAGAGCGGCCACTGGTTCGAGGCAGTGGCCGACCATCTCGGCGCTGCCTACCTCCGGTACAGCTTCACCATGGGCACCGAGCAGGAAGCGGACGCGATCATCGACCTCCTCGGGCTCCGGTCGGGTGAACGGATTCTCGATGTCGGCTGCGGCCCCGGCAGACACTCGCTTGCACTGGCTCGTCGCGGTCTTAGCGTGGTGGGGGTGGACATCTCCCGGACGTTCGTCGAACTGGCGAGGCGATCAGCACAGAACGAGGCTCTGGACGCTGTTTTCGTCGTCGCCGACGCCCGCACGCTCGACCCGACCGACCCCCTCCTCGTCGGCTTCGACGCGGTGATCTCGCTCTGCCAGGGCGCGTTCGGTCTGGCCGGTGGTCCTGGTGCGCGCTCCGAGCTTCCGGCTCGGGAGCTCGACGAGCCGATCTTGGCGGCCATGGCCGGTTGCGGCCCGGGGGCCGGCTGCTGGTTTCGGCGTTCTCGGCCTACTTCCAGCTTCGCTACCTCGAGGAAAGCGACCGCTTCGACGCCGACGCCGGCGTGAACCACGAGGCGACCGCGATAAAGAACACCGACGGTGAGGAGATTCCGGCCGAGCTGTGGACCACGTGCTTCACCCCTCGCGAACTTCGGCTCCTGGCCCGCTCCGTTGGTCTCGCGCCGACCTCGGTGTACGGTGCGACGCCGGGTGCCTATGGCGCGCACCCTCCGTCGGTCGACCTTCCCGAGTTTCTTCTGGTCGCGTCGCGCCCCGACCACTGCTAGCCTTCACGGCGTGGTCGGGAGAGTCCCGTCCTCGACCCGGTTTGACGCGCTGAGTTCCTCGCCGCTGCCCCCGGATGTCGCAGCCGAGAAAGCACAGCACCCCCTAGTGTCCACCGACTCCCTAGCAGTTTCTGATCAGCCAGTCTCTGACCAGCCCGTATCCGACCAGGACGCCGTCCAGCCCGAAGCTGCGCCGTACGTGCCTCGTCAGATCGTCGAGAACGATCTCGTCGGCTCCATCGAGGACGCCTACGCCGCCTCCATGGTCTCCATCGAGGACGGTCAGCTGGTCAGCGGTACGGTCGTCCGTGTCGACAAGGACGAAGTCCTCCTCGACATCGGCTACAAGAGCGAGGGCGTCATCCCTTCTCGTGAGCTGTCGATCCGTAACAACGTGGATCCGTCCGAGATCGTCAAGGTCGGCGATCCGATCGAGGCTCTTGTTCTCCAGAAGGAGGACAAGGAGGGTCGCCTGGTCCTGTCCAAGAAGCGGGCCCAGTACGAACGGGCCTGGGGCACCATCGAGGAGGTCAAAGAACGCGACGGCGTCGTGTCCGGCCCGGTCATCGAGGTCGTCAAGGGCGGTCTCATCGTCGACATCGGCCTCCGCGGCTTCCTGCCTGCATCGCTCGTCGAACTGCGCCGCGTCCGCGATCTGCAGCCCTACGTAGGTCAGACCCTCGACGCGAAGATCATCGAGCTCGACAAGAACCGCAACAACGTGGTGCTCAGCCGGCGGGCCTTCCTCGAGGAGACCCAGAAGGAACAGCGAGAGGACTTCCTCGCCAACCTGCAGCCTGGCGAGGTTCGCGCCGGTGTTGTCAGTTCGGTCGTCAACTTCGGCGCCTTCGTCGATCTCGGCGGTATGGACGGCCTCATCCACGTCTCGGAACTGTCGTGGAAGCACGTCGATCACCCCGGCTCGGTCGTGGCGGTCGGCGACGAAATCACGGTTCAGGTGCTCGAGGTCGACCTCGATCGCGAGCGCATCAGCCTGTCCCTGAAGGCAACCCAACAGGATCCCTGGCAGGAGTTCGCCTCCTCCCACCGCGTCGGCGAACTGGTCTACGGTCGAGTCACCAAACTGGTGCCGTTCGGTTCGTTCGTCCAGGTCGGAGACGGTATCGAAGGCCTGGTCCACATCTCGGAGATGTCGGCCCACCATGTCGATCTGCCCGAGCAGGTCGTGACTCCCGGCGAGGAGCTCTGGGTCAAGATCATCGACATCGATCTCCAGCGCCGCCGCATCAGCCTCTCGATCAAGCAGGCGGCCGAAGGTGGCGTCGTGGCGCAGGAGTATCAGGAGCACTTCGGCGAGCATGCCTTCGACGAGGAGGGCAACTACATCGGCCCGACCGAGGTCGACCCGGCCACCGAAGCGGCGTGGGCCGAGTACTACGAGGATCTGAGCGGTGACCCGGTCGGCGCGGTCGCTTCAGACGCTGGTACCGACGGCGACCAGACCGACGGCGGCCAGACCGACGGCGAAGGAGCCTGATCCGCAACCCCGTCGGTGACCGCCGGAGAAGGCGCACGCTTGGCTCGGATCGAAGGCCCTGTACCTGTTCACCCAGGTACGGGGCCTTCGTCGTTTTCCGGGAACATTTCACCGAGAAGTCCTAAGTCGGGTCGGACTCGGGCCGACATGAAGTCCTGAGTCAGTACCGAACGGGTGAAAGCCACCCGGTGAGTGGACCAGGAGCGTGGCGTGAGTTCACGACGAGTAATCATCCTTCTAGTAGCAATCGCCGTCGGAGCTCTCTCGGCTGTGAGTTATAACCAGAACCTGTGGATCGGTCATCTGTTCGAGAGCGCGGCGTACCTTCCTCGTTGAACCAAACGAGTGATGCCGGCGTTGACGCGCCGGCGAGGAAGGCACGCCGATGTGGAAGACCGACACGCTGTTCGGCGACTGGGCCGAGGACGACGACCAGTGGTTCGTCGCGCACCGCAGCTCCAAGGCCGAGGAGAGTGACGGCTCCACGGAGACCTGGATCGTCGCCTGCCGCGTCGACTCCGAACTCGTGACCGCCTGCCGGACCTGATCGTCCACCGGCCGGTAGACCTTCGTCGATTACCGCCGGGCTCAACCGCTTGGCACTATGGAGGGATGCCCATCTCCGACGCGCCATTGGACTTCGATCTCTTCGCCTACGGGACGATCGGACGGCGCCACGAGCTCGAAGCCGGGATGGCCGGCCTCCGCAACGATCTCTACCAGCGGTTCCTCGGCGAGATAGCCGAGCTGGTATCGGTGGCCGACCAGGCCGGCTACAGCGCTTTTGGTCACCCTGAACATCACCTCCAGCTGGAGGGCTTCGAGATCATCAACGACCCCGGCATCATGTCGATGTTTCTCGGGCAGCATCGTGAGCGGATGACCATTCTCACATGCGGCTACGTCTCGACCACTCACAACCCACTGCGAGTGGCCGAGAACATCGCCACGCTCGATCACATGCATCGTGGGCGGTTTGCGGTCGGTCTCGTCCGGGGTTACCAGGCTCGCTGGGTCGAGAACTTCAAGATGCTGGACAACGTGGGCCCTGTCGGCCCCTGGAACAAGGACACCGACGAGGACGTCCTCAATCGCCGCTACTTCGAGGAATACGTCGACATCGTCTACACCGCTCTCAACAACGAGACCTTCAGCTACGAAGGAGAGTTCTGGACCTTCCCCAACTTCGAGCGAAATCCCCATCCCCATGAGGTCTACACCAAGTACGGAGCGGGTTTCGACGCCGACATGACCGTGCACGCGACCGGCATTGCCCCGCGGCCCTACCAGTCGCCCCATCCCAAGATCTACTCGGGCTTCACCGGCTCGGCCCGCACGGCCGCCTTCTGGGGGCGCTACGGCGGCAAGTCGATCGTGCTGGGGGGCGGTCCCGAGCTGCTGAAAGCGATCTGGTCGTCCTACGATCGAACGGCTGAGCAGTACGGTCGCGCGGTCGTTCCCGGAGAGCAGGCCTGTTGGGGTGGCCTGATGATCTGCGCCGAGACCGACGAGGCGGCCATGGCACAGCTCGACGACGTCCGGTGGTTCTTCGACACCTGGGCTCTGCCGTTCGGTCAACCGATCGCCCGGCTGCTCGTCGGCAGCCCCGACACCATCAGCCGCCAGATCGAGGAGGCACTCGACATCGTGCCAATCAACGAGGTGATGATGCTCGTTCCCCAGGGCATTCATGAGCCAAGCCAACTGAACGCCAGCATCGAACTCTTCGCCGAACGCGTCATGCCCCGTTTTCAGTGAGCGCGCGAGTAGGGGTGGCAGCGCAGATGCGCTGCCACCCCAGTCGGACGCTTCGGACGTCGTTAGCTCAGTCCGGAGCCGCTTAGATTGCTGAACGGCCTCGATGTGGCTTCACCCAACATCGTGACCGCCGAGACGCAGACGACGAAGATCAGGGCGAGAAGCAGCGCGTACTCGACGAGACTTGCTCTCCAGCACCTGGCGGTCCCGTTCATCGAAACGATCGGCTTGGTTGCTCTCGATGGCGAGCAATCCGATCAGGGCACCACGAGCCCTCAAGGGCGCGTACACGCCGCTCATGGAGCCGATGTTGAAGCCTGGACCGTTGACGGCGAGGTCACAATGGAGTTCTGTCGACTTGGAGCTGACGGCCGAACGGGCGGGACCGGGCAACTCGTCGTCGGCGAGCAGCTGTCCGATGCGCATCGCCTGTCGGCGTGACACGACCCAGCTGCCGTCGGTCTCGTCGACGATCAAGATGCAGGCAGCGTCGAAGTCGATGAGCGTCCGCAGCCGCACGATGGTGGAGCTGAGGACCTCATGCAGATTGAGCGACGCCGGCATGGTCTGGGTGATTCGATGCAGGTTGAACAGCAGCGAATTAGCGTCGGCGAGACGGTTCATCCGGTCCAGCGCAAGCGAGTGCTGGCGGG
>JAQCHM010000456.1 GCA_027730885.1 Actinomycetota bacterium
CGACGGCGACCACCGGGCGATGGAGGCGCTGAGCGAGTTGTATCACCGGTACCTCACCGGGCTGATCCTCGCCCTTTTGGCCGAGAAGGGCGAGGACCGGACGGTCGATGCCCTGTTCGGACTGTTCCGCCGACAACACCTCGAGAAGTTTCTGCCTGGACTCGAGAAGCTGGGCCTGACCGGCCTGCCCGATGCGGTGGCGTGCGCGCAGTACCACTATCTGTCCAACCACGTCGGCGGGGGGAGTGTGGTGTTCGTGCCCGAGTCGGATCGTAAGGCGTGGGTTCGCTACCTCCCGCCTCGCTGGATCTTCGACGGGACCGCGCTGGCCGCGATTCCCAACCGGGTCGAGCGAGCGATGCTGCATGGCTGGCACGGTCACAACGGCGTGTCGCTGGGCAATCCCCGTTTGGGTTTCGTCTGCACCGGTCAAACCATGGACGGCAAGCCGGGACTCGAGGGCTACTACGTCGAGGAGGATCACGAACTGGCACCCGAGGATCGGGTCCGGTTCCGATTCGGGGAGACGTGTCCGCCGATCGACCTGGACGCGTTACCCGAGCTGGAAGCCGACCATTGGCCACCGGAGCGGTTGGCCAAGGCTGCTCGCAACTACTCGATGGACTACCTCCACAACTTCCTGCCGGTGCTGACGGAGCAACTCGGGCCGCTCGAAGCGTCGGGCCTGCTGTATCGAACCGGTCGGCGAATCGGCATGCAGTACTCGGCGGCGGTCGCCGCGGGTCTCGGCGACACGCCCGCCCAGGTGCTCGCTTCGTTGTTGTCCGCGCAAGGCGACGACGTCGATATGTCTGCTGGAGTGCAGGGTGATTTGGTCGAGCAACGGACCTGGCGACTGATGCGTGGACTCGAGGCGGAGTGCCCGCCTGAGGTCTTCGACGGTTGGCGAGGACTGTGGGAGGGCGTGGTAGCAGTCCTCGACCCCCACGCCCGGCTGGACGTGACGTCCCGACTCGACCTGGGCGACGATGCCTTCCGGTGGCGGGTCACACCGCGGCGAGGCCCGGGGCGTTTCTGAATCAGGGCGCGATCGCTGGCATGGTGGGCGCATGCTCCGCGTCACGTTCCTCCTCCGCCGTCGGCCCGACCATTCGCTCGAAGACTTCCAGACCTACTGGCGGGACACCCACGGCCCGCTGATGGCCGGCTTTGCCTCCGACCTCGGCGTGTTGCGTTACGTACAGGTGCACACCATTGCCGACGAGGATCACAGCCGTCTGCCCGGACGGCGAGGTCAGATGGAACCACCGTACGACGGCGTGGCTGAAGTGTGGTGGGAGAGCAAGGAGGCGTTCCTCGACGCGTCCACCTCGCCGGCAGGGCGGGCTGCGGGCAAGACGCTGATCGAGGACGAGCGGACGTTCATCGATCTGGCGTCGTCGCCGATCTGGGCCAACTACGAGTACCCGCAAGTGAACCCGACGCCCGAGACCCTGGTGGCGACGGAACGGTCGACGGTCGTCAAGCTGTACTTCCCGCTACGACACCGGGCGGAGTTGAGCTTCGACGAGGCCCAGTTGTATTGGCGGACCCATCACGGACCGGTCATCCGCCGGCAGGCGCAGGGTGCGGGCATCCTGCGCTACATGCAGGTGCATCAGGCGGAGCCGGAAATCGGCGCCGCGCTGCGAGCGGCCAGGGGAACCGAGGTCGAGCCCTACCTGGGTCATGCCGAGGTCTGGTTCGACCGTGCGGGGGCAGCTTCGACGCCCGAACGCCGTGCCGCCTCGCAACGGGCCTACGACGACGAATGCAACTTCATCGACTTCGCCCGTTCGTCGATGTGGCTGGCGAAGGAACACGTCTTCATCGACCGACGCTGATCGGTGCCCGGCCCTCCGGTCGGAGCTGACTACCAGGTCGGTGTCAGATTTCTCGCCACCGCGCTCTCGGCGATTGGCTGCGCCGTGGTGGGAGCGGTGGGAAGGGTGATGGCGAACGCGGTTCCGGCACCGACTTCGCTGGCGACGTCGATGGTGCCGTCCATGAGCTCGATCAGCTGTTTGGTCACGCTCAGCCCGACTCCGCTGCCCTTCTGGCTCGACTTGTCGGCGTCGAGTCGATCGAAGGGGACGAAGAGCCGGTCCATGTGGTCGGCGGGGATGCCGGGGCCGTGGTCACGGACCTCGATGGTCGCCGTTCCCTGGTCCTGCCCGATGGTGATGGTGATCGGCTGGTTTCCGCGGCCGTATTTGATGGCGTTCGACACCAGGTTGAGGACCGATTGTCGCAGGCGGAGAGGATCAGCCGACACCGTCGTCTCCGTCGTCTCCACCAGGGTCAGGGTCGCGGATTGAGCGTCGGCGAGCGGCCGGGTCATGGCGACCACCTCCGCGACGATCGACGCGGCGTTGACCCGCTCGATGTTGATCGGGATTGCGCCGGCTTCGATGCGGGCGATGTCGAGGAACTCGTCGACGAGGTTGGTGATGTGTCTGGCGGAGGTGATGATCTGTTCGATCGACTCGCGTGATTCGTCGTCAGGGTGGTCGAGTTGGAGGAGTTGGGCGTAGGCTAGGACTCCGTTGATGGGGGTCCGGAGTTCGTGGCTGGCTCTGGACAGGAACCGCGATTTCGCTTCGCTGGCCCCTTCGACCCGGTCATTGGCTTCGAGGAGCTGGCGGTGGGAGTTCTCGAGCCGGGCCAGCATGATCCTCGTCGGTCGCGCGAGCTGCTGCGAGCAGTTCCAAGCCGGAGAGGCCATCCATGTTGATGTCGGTCACCACCAGGTCG
>JAQCHM010000021.1 GCA_027730885.1 Actinomycetota bacterium
GCTGGATTCAAAAGGCCAACGGCTACAACCTGACGGTCGTCAACGGCCAGATCTTCATGCGCAACGGCGAGCACGCGGGTGCGCTGGCCGGCGAGGTCCTGCGCGGCTGACCGGTTCCCCACCCCTCACCCCGTTCTGCCGGATCCCCGCGTCAGAAGTGACGCGCAGATCCGGCAGAACAGTTGGGGGCGGGGGGTCAGCGGGCTGAGGCGGCTTCTTGGTCGGACCACCATTGCCGGGCCGCACGGCTCCAGGCTCGATGGCAGTCGTCGAAGCAGGCCTTGGCCGCACGTCCCGGCCACTCACTTCCCAACAGCTCGGCCGGGATCTCGGGGTCTTCGAAGGGGAATCGCCGCCAGGCGTCGACCAGACCCGCCAGCGCCACGAACGACGCGGCCGCGTCAGGGGCATCGTCGGAGGATTCCCCGGCGATGTCGGCGATGTCGGCGAAGTGGTGGGTGAACCGCTTGTACCGATCGGCAAGGGCCGGCAAATCCCACGCGGCGGCGATGATCTGGTCGGGGGACGTGAGCGTGGTGGCTTCGGCCTTCAACAGGAACGTGCCGGCGTCGAGGTCGAGGCCTCGGAGCACGCCGATCGCCGCCTGTTCCCTCGCGGTGTGAGGCGAGATCGACACGCCCCCGCTCAGGGAGCCGAACCCCAGGAAACCAAGACGGCGTCGAAGCTGGTGTCGGACTCCACGTTGGGCATCGGGCACGCTGGAGAGGACGAGCAACCACCGACCGTTCCACGGTTCGGACTCGGCCTGGAAGCCGTAGATCCGCTGTGTACCGTCGGCCAGCAGTCGTTCACCCGCCTCCGACAGGGTCCACCGAGTCCGGCGTCCATGGGCCGCTCGTTCGAGGAGACCTTGGTCGAGGAGTCGTGCCGTTGCCTGGCGGGCGTTCTGCTCCCCGTAGCCGAGCAGTCCGAGAGCTTCGACCAAGGTCGAGGTCCACACGCCACCACCCGAGGGCAGCACGAACTCCCCGAGCAGGGTCAACAACGACGAGCGCGCACTCCCGCCGCTCCGTGGTTTGCTGTCGCTGTGCGGTTTGCTGTCGCTGTGCGGTTTGCTGTCGCTCCGTGGTTTGGCGCTGTCGGTCACAGGCGCACGTAGTCGTAGTCGATCGGTTTGGTGTTGATGCCTTGCGCCGGTGGGGCGATCCAGTTGGCGATCAGCCCGGGCTCGTGGTGCGGACCCATGAGGCTGAGGACGTGGGCCCGATCGGCCTCGTTGGGCAGCCACGAGTCCCGCGACGCCTGCCAATCGGCTTCGGTGATCACTGCGCCGCCCGGGGTCAGGCGGTGGGCCGCGTAGGTGCCGACGGCTCGGTTGAACCCGATGTGGGGCAGCGTGAACTGCAGTTCGACGCCCTGTCCGTTCAGGATCCGGTTCCAGCGGCGCACGCCCTTCTGGCAGTCCTCGACGTAGTCGGTCCGCAGTTCCTGATTGACGAGGCCGCGGGCCGGCAGGCGCTCGGTGACGAACCGGCCGTCGCTGCCGAGCGACTGATACTCGGCTTCGCGGTCGAGGAGCACATGGTCGTCATCGAACGAGGTCTCGTCGAACCGTCCCTTCAGGCCCGCCGCGTAATAGTTGGCCGCGTTGATCGAGCGCTCGGATCCGAACAGGTCCAGGGACACGGCGAAGTGGAAGTTGATGTAGCGCTGCAACGTGTCCAGGTTGATGCCGCCGTAGGGAGCGACGTCGCTGGTGTCGTGCTCGACCATGAGTTGGGCGCTTCGCTGGGCGACCCGGCCCACGCCGCTGGCGCCCACGAACATGTGGTACGCCTCTTCCTTCAGCATGAAGTCACACGTCCGACTCAGCGGATCGAACGCCGACTCTCGCAGCGCGCCGAGCTGATACTTGCCGTCGCGGTCGGTGAAGTAGGTGAACATGTAGAACGAGAGCCAGTCCGGGGTCGCTTCGTTGAAGGCCCCGAGGATGCGCGGGCTGTCGGCATCGCCAGAGTGGCGTTCGAGCATTGCGTCGGCCTCCTCGCGTCCGTCCCGGCCGAAGTAGCGATGCAAGAGGTAGACCATCGCCCACAGGTGGCGACCCTCCTCGACGTTGACCTGGAACAGGTTGCGGAGGTCGTACAGGCTGGGAGCGGTCTTGCCGAGCAACCGCTGCTGCTCAACCGACGCGGGCTCGGTGTCGCCCTGCACCACGATCAGGCGGCGGAGGTCGGTGCGGAATTCACCGGGCACCTCCTGCCAGACGGGCTGACCCTTCTGGTCGCCGAAGCCGATGCGGCGATCTGGCTCCGGCGGCGACAGGAAGACACCCCACCGGTACTCGGGCATGCGAACGTGGTCGAAGTGGGCCCACCCCTCCTGGCCGACGTCGACGGCCGTTCTGAGGTAGACCTCGCTCGACTGGAAGCCGGCCGGACCCATCTCGTCCCACCAGTTGGTGAACCTGGGCTGCCACGCCTCGAGGGCTCGTTGCAGACGACGGTCCTCGGAGAGGTTCACGTTGTTGGGGATGCGTTCGGAATAATCGATGGTCATCGCAGTCTCTCGTTCAGGACAGGAGCAGGAGGAGGGGGCGGAAGGCTGGAAGCAGGACCGGGGTCAGCAGCGGCCGAAGTCGAAATCGGCTTTGACCCCCGAGCCGTAGCGGCGCAGTGCTCCGTCGGGGCCGGTGGCGTTGGGGCGGATGAAGATCCAGTTCTGCCAGGCCGAAAGTCGGGCGAAGATCTTGGTGGCCATGGTCTCGGGGCCGACGAACCGATGGTTGGCCTCCATGGCGGTCAGCGCGTCGGGCGAGAAGCTGGCCCGCTCGTCGATCGCGAGCCGGACTTCGTCGTGCCAGTCGAGATCGTCGGGGGCGAAGGTCACCAGGCCCAGTTCGAGCGCAGTCGTCGCGTCGAGGGGTTGGCCGAAGCGGGTCTTGACGAGGTCGAGTGACGGGGCGTCGTTCCAGAAGCGCGTGCCGAGCCGGGTCAGTCCGTTGATCATCGGGAAGGTTTCGCCGTTGACCTGGGTCAGTAGGAGTTCGGGCGGGGGGAGGGGGTCGTCGTCGTCTTCGAAAATGCCGGTGAGCATGTAACTCCGGTCGGCGGCGAGCGCCAGTTCGGCGAGCACGCCGCCGAAGCAGGACCCCGGTTCGATGAGGGCGATCAGGCTTCGCGCGCTGAGGTCGAGGCGTGACAACACGCGCTTCCACAACAGCGACGTCTCCCGTTCGGCGTGATCGGCGGGACGGACCAGGCGATCGTCATGGACGACCACGTCGGCGATAGGTCCAGCTGTGCGCAACACCCAGGTACCGAGGGTCGGTTCGTTGAACCGGAGGTGACAGATCAGGTCGTCGAGCTCCCGCGCCGCGGTGAGTGGCCACTGCCCGCCCGCGTCGGCGGTGACCGTGATCGTGACAAGGCGGCGGGGCCGGTCGAGCTGGGCGGCAACGAACTGATAGTCGATACGTTCGGTCTCTCCGGCGCGCTCGCTGTCGGCCGACGACGTCCGCAGTAGGGGCGCGAGCACGACAGGATCGGCGGACGCGTCACGATCCGAGGTGGCGGCAAGGGCCAGTGCGCGTTCAACGACTACCTGATCGAAGGCCGAGGGGGCTGCCACCTCGTCGACCAGGCGCCAGGCCACGGCCTGCCGGCCCTGAACGCCCTCGGCCCTGGTGGCGAACACGTCGGCGTGATCTCGGCGAACCAGGCGCTTGTCGGTCAGCCGAGTCAGACCTCCGGTTCCTGGCAGCACCCCGAGCAACGGGACCTCGGGCAACGAGACTGCGCTGGAGCGGTCGTCGACCAGAAGCAGGTGATCACATGCCATCGCCACTTCGTAGCCGCCGCCCGAGCAGGCGCCGTTGATGGCGGCGAGGAAGCGGAGTCCGCTGTGGGCGGAGGCCTCTTCGATCTCCAGCCGGGTCTCGTTGGTGAACTTGCAGAAGTTCACCTTGTGACCGTGATCGGCGGAGGCGAGCATGCGGATGTTGGCGCCGGCGCAGAAGGTGCCGGCAATCGCGCTGCCGAGGATCACGCAGCGGACCTCGGGGTGTTCGAAGCGAATGCGGCGGACGGCATCGGCCAGTTCGATGTCGACACCGATGTCGTAACTGTTGAGCTTGAGGGCGTAGTCGCCCAACGCTCCACCCTCGGGGTCGACCTTCATCGTGAGGCGGGCCAACGGTGCATCGATGTCGAGTCGCCAGTGGCGGTAGGTCGTCGGCGCCCGCTCGAACGTGAGCACCGAGGGCGTCGAGATCATCATGGGATTCATACTAGAGAATCCTTGATAACAGTCAAGGAAGTGTAGAATGTCTGTGGCGGGATCCACAGCCCGCGAATCCGGTCCAGTAGGGGAGCACGATGCACGATCGGTTCAACGCAAGCGAGTGGCTGCTCGATCGTCGGGTCGATGCCGGCGATGGCGACCGTGTGGCCATCCGGTGCCAGGGGGTCAGCACCACCTATGCCGAGCTGCTCGCACTGGTCGAGCGGGTTGCGGCCTCGCTTCGGGTGCTCGGTCTGCGACCAGAGGAACGGGTGGCCATGGCCGTGCTCGACTCCGTCGAGTTCGTCGCCGTCTTCCTCGGGGCCATGCGCATCGGCGCTGTTCCGCTCCCCATGAATCCGTTGTTGCCCGGCCGGGACCTGGGCGTGATCGTCGCCGACTCCCGCGCCCGGCTTCTGGTGATGTCGGCCGCGCGGGCCGAGGTGTTGGAGGACCTGCTGAGCGGTGCCCCCGAGGTCGAGTCGGTCGTCGTCGCCACCCACGGATCCTTCGATGCCGACAGGCCCCCGATCGCTCCCGTCGGGGGCTCCGCTCGCACCGTGAGTTGGGACGACTTCCTCGGGCTGGCGGTCGGCGGCGACGGCTCGGCCTGCGAGACCTGGGCTGAGTCGCCGGGGTTCTGGCTTTGCACCTCGGGGTCGACGGGTTATCCGAAGCTCGCCATGCATCGTCACGGCGACCTTCCGGTCACCAACGAGGCCTTCGGCCGGGCGGTATTGGGTGTGAGCGCCGACGACCGATGTTACTCGGTCGGGCCGATATTCCACGCGTACGGATTGGGCAACTCGCTCACGTTCCCGCTGGCCGCCGGAGCTACGGCGATCCTCGATCCGACCCGCCCACCCACACCGGCTTGTGTCGGAGAGTTGGTCACCGGCGAATCGCCAACGTTGTTCTTCTGTATCCCGACGTTCTACGCGGCGCTGAATGCATCCACGCTCCCGGACGACACGTTCCGGACCGTTCGCTTCGGCGTGTCGGCGGCCGAGCCGTTGCCGGCCGAGACCTTCAATCGATTCCGCGAACGGTTCGGTGTCACTGTTCTCGATGGCATCGGATCGACCGAGATGCTGCACATCTACCTCTCGAACCAGCCGGGCTCGGTCCGGGCAGGAACCAGCGGCACCCCCGTCCCTGGCTACGAGGTCAGGTTGGTCGACGAGCGGGGTGCCGATCAGCCTCCGGGAGTGCCGGGCCAGTTGGCGGTCCGGGGAGCGTCGGCCGCTGTCGGGTACTGGTGCCGCAGCGACACGACGCGCTCGACCTTCCGGGGAGAGTGGATGTTCACCGGCGATCTGTACGACCGCGACTCGGACGGCTTCTACACCTATCTCGGCCGAGTCGACGACATGCTGCGAGTCGGCGGCGAGTGGGTGTCGCCGGCCGAGGTGGAGAGCGTGCTGATCGAGCACGCCGGGGTGTTGGAAGCCGCATTGGTCGGTTACCGAGATGACGAAGGCATCCTGCGGCCGGTGGCCCACGTCGCAGCGGTCGAGAGTCGGGGAGCCGAGGGTGTCGCCGCCCTCGAGGTCGCGTTGACCGCGCACTGCCGGGAGCGTCTGGCCGGGTTCAAACGGCCTCGGCGCTACGTGTTCGTCGACGAATTGCCGAAGACGGCCACCGGCAAGATTCAGCGGTTCCGACTCCGAGACTGACGCGGGGCGGAGGTCAACCTTCAGGAAGCCGTGGTTCACCCAGATCGTCGAATGAACCGTGACGGCCGTGCCCCTCGGCGAAGCGGGTGGCGCCCTCCCACGTCTCGCCGGACTGGATGACCGCGCGTCCGAGCGCGGTCTCGTTGGCCAAGGCCTCGGGGAGTGACATACCCCACTGCTCGTAGGACGACCGACGGTCGGCTCGAAGGCATCGCTGCGGGAACCGGCCGAGGTCGGTGGCCAGCGCGATGGCCGCCGCGAGCGTGGATCCCGGGGGAACCAGCCGATTGGCCAATCCCATGGTTCGGGCCTCGTCACCGCTGACCCCTCGTCCGGTGAGGATCAGATCGTTGGCGTGGCTCTGGCCGATGAGCCGGGTGAGTCGGACCGTGCCGCCGTCGACAAGTGGCACCCCCCAGCGGCGGCAGTAGACACCGAACACGGCGTCGGTTGCCGCGACCCGAAGGTCGCACCAGAGCGCCAGCTCGAGTCCACCGGCGACCGCGTGACCTTCGACCGCGGCGATCACGGGCTTGTCGAGGAGCAGTCGCGTCGGGCCGATGGGTCCCGACGAACGAGCGATCGTGTCCGCGCGTTCGGGTGTGACCCGGTTGCCCTTGCCGGCAGACACGGCCTTCAGGTCGGCCCCGGCGCAGAAGGTTCCTGCGGCTCCTGTGAGGACGGCGACCGACAGTCCTTCGTTCCTGTCGAAGTCGCAGAACACTTCGAACAGCGCATCGGCGGTGGGTCGGTCGACGGCGTTGCGCACCTCGGGGCGATTGAGGGTGACGATCAGGAGATCGTCCCGAACTTCGGTGAGAACGGTCGCAGGCGAGGTCATCTCGCGAGGGTATCGCTCGTGCCGGGTGGCTCTGGTTCAGTCGACGCAGGGTCCGGCAGCGGAGGAGACCGGAAGGGACGACGGGCCGAAGATGAAGTTGGAGACCATTCACTCGGCTGTGCCCGCGGGTTGCAGGTCGTGGAGTCGAGTGAGCATCTGGCCCACCAGGGCCTTGATCTCGAGCCGGGCGAGGTGGGCGCCAAGGCAGAAGTGCGGGCCGCCACCGACTTCGACGTCGGTCAAGCGTGGGCTCCTTCGGCGGAGCCGGGTGGTAGGCGCCTCAGACGAAGGAGTTTCGATCCATCTGGGCCGTGACGAGGCCCAGCACGATGTGCCCGTAGCGCAGGACCGAGATCGTGAGCATCAGGAGCATGCTGAGCAACAGCCAGCTGGGGGCCATGCAGAACATCGCGAACCCGAAGGCGATGACGATCTCCCGAGCATGCTTCAGGCCGGCCTCGGCGACGCGCCGGTCGCCGTCGACGGGATGGCGGGCCAGGAACACGAAGATGGAGGCGCACAGGAGGACGAAGGCCAGTGCGGGGATCGAGCGGACCAGGAGCGGAAGTTGTTGTACCCATGCCATGGGGACTACGTCGGCAGTTTCGATACTGAACCTTTAGGCCCAATAGGATCGTTCTTTCGGCCCAGACCCATTCCCACGCGGTTCAGTGCGGTCCAGGCAATTCAGCTTAGTTCGAGCAGAGCCTGACCGGCCGTTCGCATGTGGATCCGTTGGCCGGCGGCGTGCTGTACCGCGGTGTGGGCGTCCCTGAGGTAGCGCTCGAGGCGATTCCGGGTCGAGATCGCGTTGGTTCCTCCGGCTCGGAAGGCGAGGTCGGCGACGCGCACTGCCTCGTTGAGGCTGTGGGTGATGGCCAGTTGGGCCCTGGCCACTGCGCGGTCCAGCCGAGGACCGCCATCGGCCAGGGCGTCCCACACCTCGGCGAAGGTCTCGATCGCGAAGGCTCGTGCGGCTCCGGTGATCGCTTCGGCATCGGCCACCGCTTCCTGTACCGCCGGCCTCGTGCGCAGTGGCTCGGGCGATCCGGCCGACGCAACGTCGCCGAGGTCGAGCAATGCGTCCAAGGCGCCCTGGGCGAGCCCCACGCCGACCCCCGCGGTCGGTACCCACGCGCCGACCATGCCGAGCCGGGGGTCGCTGATCGACCGCTCGGATGACCTCGCCCGGGCGTGTTCGATCCAGTGGCGGGCAGCAACGCGCTCTTGGGGAACGAAGACGCGGTCCAGCACGAAATCGTCGCTTCCGGTTCCCCGCATGCCGACGACCTGCCAGTTGTCGACGATGTGCCCGTCGGCGACCGGGATGAACATCGTCCGCGGGGCCGGCGGTCGACCGTTGCGCTCGATCAGGCAGGTGGCCATGAACCAGTTGGCGTGCCGGATGCCGCTGGCGTAGTTCCATTGGCCGCTCGCCAGGTAGCCGCCCTCGACCGATTCGGCCGTCCCGAGTGCCCGGGCCGACCCGGCGACGTGGATCGGGCCGTCGGTGAGGTCGGCCATGGTGGCAACCGCAGCGGGGTCGAGCCACGCCAGGAAGATCGTGACCGCGGCCGATACCTGCGCGCACCAACCGACCGAACCGTCCCGGCGGGCCAGTGCCTCGCACACCGAGTAGGCGACCAGCGGGTCGACGTCCGCGCCGCCCACCGCGGCCGGGAGGTACATCTGGAAGATCCGGGCGTCGGTCATCTGTCGGGCCAAGGCCTCGGGCAGCCTGCCGTTCGCGTCGATCGAGTCGGCGCAGGCGGCGATGTCAGGCCCGAGACCATGAGCAGCGTCGATCATCGGGTGGCTGATCACTTGCGGCTGTTCCCTGGGCCCCTGACCATCGCTTCAGGATATAGCGCATTGCCCGGGCGATCCCCATTAGGTTTGCCGAAGGGTCCGACGATATGTGGCCCGACGACATGCGGCCGAACGTGAAGGATGGGTCCGATGACAGAGCTCGCAGGCAGGACGGCGCGGCCCGACCTGGGCTTGATGTTCGGTTTCCGGAACCCGGCGGAGTGGCGGCGACCCTTCGCCGACGTCTACGCCGACGACCTTCGCCTCATCCAGGAGGCCGAGGCGATGGGATACGACACCATCTGGCTCACCGAGCACCATTTCGCCGATGACGGCTACTCGCCATCGGTGGTGACCATCGCCGCGGCCATCGCGGCGGCGACCTCGCGGATACGCATCGGCTTCAATCTGCTGCTGCTTCCGCTGCACAACGCCATTCGTGTCGCCGAGGATGTGGCCACACTCGACGTCATCTCCAACGGCCGCATCGACTTCGGTGTCGGCCAGGGCTACGCGGCCCACGAGTTCAGGGGGTACGGCATCGATCGATCCGAGCGGCTCGCTCGTTTCGTCGAGGGCCTGGACGTGCTGCAGGGACTCTGGTCGGGCGAACGGTTCAGCTATCAGGGCGCCCACTACCAGATCGACGACGCCCGACTCGTGCCCAAACTGGTGCAGGACCCGATGGCGATCTGGATCGGTGCCAACACCGAGACCGGGGTGCGTCGAGCCGGCCGTCGCGGCGCGAACCTCCTGGGACTCGCAAGCACCAACCTGCAGAGGGCCTACGAGGACGCGTGGTCCGCTGCCGGATTCGAGCCCGAAGCCGCGAAGGTCCTACAACTGCGCTGGGCTCACGTGGCCGAAACCGCAGATCAAGCGTGGGCCGAGGCGGCGCCGCACTTCCACCATTTGCTGACGGTCTACGCCTAGTGGGCCAATGATTCCGGCGACGCCGACAAGGGTGGGCCCAAAACCGTCATTCCTCCACTCGATCAGTTGCGAGACCCCGGTCGGCGACTGTTGTTCCCGCCGCTCTTCGGTGATGCCGACGCGGTCGCGCAGGCGCTGAACGCGTCGATGGCCAAGGTCCGCACGACTCATCTGGCGTTGGGTGTCCTACCGGGCATGGACCCTGCCGTCACTCGCCGATCGATGGAGCGCTTCATCTCCGAAGCGGCACCGCTGCTCGGCTGAAGGGCTGCTCGGCTCGATCAACTGAAACCGATCGACAGGAGGTTGTCGACCGGGCGGTACAGCTCCTCCAGGTAGGTCACGTCGGCTGCGTCGAGGACGATCGAGCAGGCGTCGACCAGCTGATCGAGCTGGGGGATCTTGGACACGCCGACGATGGGGGCGGTGATCTCGGGCTTGTTGACCAGCCAGGCAACGGCGATCTGCGCAGGGGTCTTGCCGTAGCGTTCAGCCACCTCGATGACCCGGTCGGCGATGGCGAAGTCCATCTCACCCCGATAGAGACCCTCGGTTCGCACGCGGTCTAAGCCGCTGGACCGAGTGGTCGATCCCTTGTCGAAGCCACCCTGGTACGAGCCGGCGAGAATGCCCCGGGCCAGCGGGGACCAGGGCGTGAGGGCGACACCGGCGCTTGCGCAGTAGGGGTTCATCTCCCGCTCTTCCTCGCGGTAGATGAGGTTGTAGTGGTTCTGCATGGAGACGAAGGGGGTCCAGCCGTGCTGGCGTGCAGTGAGCTGCAGTTCGGTGAACTGCCAGGCGAACATCGACGAACCGCCGAGGTAGAGGACCTTGCCGGCCTTCACGACGTCGTGCAACGCCTCGAGCGTTTCGGTGATCGGTGTCTGTACCGCGCCCGGTATGCCGTGCGGGTGGCGGTGAATCACGAGGTGGTCGATGTAGTCGAGGCCGAGGCGTCGGAGGGACGCATCGACCGACTCCATGATGTGCTTGCGGGAGAGACCTCCTTGGTTGGCCCCCGGCCCCATCGGCATCGAGACCTTGGTCGCGAGCACGTACTGGTCACGGGGTGCCAGCTCGCGGAGCAGCGAGCCGACCACTTCCTCGCACGCCCCGTTCCCGTAGATGTTGGCGCAGTCGAAGTAGAAGAGACCATGATCGAGGGCCGCTCGGAAGATGGGACGCGCCTGGTCGATGTCGAGCGTCCAGTCGGCCTGGTGCCCGATCCCGGGTTTGCCGAAGTTCATGGTTCCGAGACCGAGTTGGGAGACCCGCAACCCACAGTTCTGCCCGAGGGGCACCGCGTTCAACATGGCGTGCACCGTAGAGCACCCAGCGGCGATGCGAGAGATTCGACGTCGGCGTATAGCGTCCGAGGCTCCCTCGAAGGAGGACTCATCCGGGTTACCGTTGTGAACGGTTTCCATGCGGACCGCTGTGGTTCTCATCCTGTCCATGTCTGTAACGGCTTGTGGCGGCGGGTCGGCCGCCGATGTGCTGACCTCGACCACCGTCCCGACTTCATCCGCCCCGACGTCGACTTCGCCGACTTCAGTACTGGCGAGTACGTCGGTGCCGGCATCAAGTGTGGCGGTGCAAGGCCAACTCTGTCAGCCCGCCTCCGACGCGACGACCTCGGTGGTTGTCGGTCCCCCGTGGAGCGACGGCGTGGTTCGCGACCTGCTGTTCGAGCGAAGCCGTCGAGATTCTCGTACTCGGGACCTCGAGCGCTTCGTTGGCGTAACGCCGGTCAGGCTGACAGTCGCAGAGGCGGCCGGCCGGTTGTCGTTCAGCTGGGAATCTGAATCGACGGTCTTTGACGAGTCCACGTTCTTCCGGGACATGGGCGCTGTCGAGATGATCGCAGTCCTCGATTCGCTACCCCCACCATCCCTCCGATACTCGGTCTCTGGTGAACGTGGGGTCGAGATCGAGAACATCGAGGATCTCAGAGCGTGGCCGGCCAAGTTCCTTCGCAGCTTTGCTTCAGCGTCGAGTGAGTCCGAGCGGCTCGAGCAGGTCGAGCAGGTCGAGCAGATGTACGCCGCGATGCCCAGCGAGGTGATTGCTGAGAGGTTCGCTGACCTGCCGGGCTTGCTGCATTACCTCGATGGCTCCGAGTTCAGACCGGGAGAAGTTCGTGAAGTCCCTGATTTGGTGCCCAACCTGTTGGGAGGCGAGCCGATTCCCGCGACGACTCGTCATGAGGTTCTGGATTTGATCGACGACGATGGATGTGTCGCGATCAAGGTGCGGACAGTTCCAGATACCGAAGCCTTTACTGCGGTCGTGTTGGAGACACTCCGACAGCGGTTGCCTGGTTCGCTTACTGAGGAGGATCTTCGGGCCGAGCTCGGAAGACTCGAGATCGAACTCACCACGATCGCACAGTTCGACGTCGGGTCGGGTTTCGTTCGGCGCGTCACGTCCACGCAGCGGATCGGCAGCGGATCGCATATCCGCATCGACACAACCGTGATCACCGACATGACGGCCGGCTGAAATCCGTCGTGGCCTCGATGGCGACCGCCGGGTACTGTCCCGGCCATGGCCGATCTGCTCCGTTCCCGCCCGTCCGGGCCCGCCGTGCTTCGCTCGCTCATCGACGCCGCATCGACCGATCGCCGACCGCTCGTGCTTCCCGGCTGCTACGACGCGTTGGGAGCCCGGTTGATCGAACAGGCAGGCTTCGACGGTGTCTACATGACGGGCTTCGGCACCACGGCCTCCTTGCTCGGTCGGCCTGACGTCGGCTTGCTCGGCTTGTCGGAAATGGTCGACAACGCTCGGCGGATCACGTCGGCGGTCGATCTCCCCGTTTTGGCCGACGCCGACACCGGCTACGGGAATCAGATCAACGTGATCCGGACGGTCCAGGAGTACGAGCGGGCCGGTGTCGCCGGGATCCACATCGAGGACCAGGTACTGCCGAAGAAGTGTGGGCACATGGAGAACAAGCAGGTGGTGTCGGCCGACCAGATGGTGGCCAAGGTCTCCGCCGCGGTCGCCGCTCGCCGCGACGACGACTTCGTGGTGGTCGCTCGGACCGATGCCCGCGCTCCGCACGGACTCGACGAAGCCATCGACCGCGCCCGCCGCTGTCACGACGCCGGTGCCGACGTGCTCTTCGTCGAGGCGTTGCAGGGCGAGGACGAGATCGAGATCGTGGCCCGCGAATTCGCCGGAGTGCCGTTGTTGTTCAACTGGGCGGAGGGCGGCAAAACCCCGCCGCTCGACTACCAGCGGATCGCCCAGCTCGGCTTCGCCGTCATCATCATGCCGATCGGCACGCTGCTGGCCGCGACCCAGGCCATGCAGCGGTTCCTGGCTCGGCTGAAAGCCGAAGGCACCCCGGCCGGCTTCCTCGACGAGCTGATCACCTTCGATGGTTTCACCGACCTCATCGGCCTTCCCGAGATCTCGGCGCTGGAGCAGCGGTTTCCCGGTTGACGACGGTTCGCTGACCGGGTGTCAGCGGGACAGCAACGGCCCCGCGATCTTGACCCAGTCGGCCACGGCGGTCTCGAGGGTGTCCATGGCCGAGTCGAGGACGTACAGCCCTCGGCTCGGTACCGAGGCGCCGAGCTCGACCAGCAACGGTCGGAGGTGGACCTCGGGAGCAAGGGCGTGGTGAAGCGACGCGCCGACCATGACGGGCACGGCGCGACAACCAGCCAAGCCGTCGTTGCCGTACTGGTCGAGGAATGCCTTCAGGAGGCCGGTGTAGGTGGCCTTGTACGTGGGGCAGGCAGTGATGACGACGTCGGCCGCAGCAACTCGGGCAGTCGTGGCCTGCACCGCTTCGTTGCCCCACTCGAAGAGGTGGGCGGCGATCCCCGCGAGTTCGATGGTGTCCACGTCCGTCTCGCCCCGTGCCGTGGCCACCGCTTCGCCGACGGCTTGACCGACGGCTGTGGTACGTCCGCCCGGACTGGGGTTACCGATGACGACGACGACGCTCATTGGCGGGAGGCTCCCTGGCGAGACTGCGTGAGGCGCTTGACCCTATCGCGGTCAGCTGAGGCCGGCGATCGACCCGTCGGGGTCGAGATCGATTCGGTGGGCCGCCGGGTGCCGGCCCAGGCCGGGCATGGTCTGCATGGCGCCGCAGATGGGGTAGACGAACCCGGCGCCGACGGCCGCACGGACCTCACGCACTGGAAGGCGCCAGCCGGCGGGCGCGCCCTTCGACGAGGGGTCGGCGCTGAGCGACAGGTGGGTGTTGGCGATGCAGACCGGCAGGCGGCTGTAACCCGCGTGCTCGAAACGGTCCAACTGCTCGGCCGCCAGCTCCGAGTAGTCGACGCCGTCAGCTCCGTAGATGGAGGTGGCCACGGTCTCGATCTTGGAACGCAGTGAAGCGTCGTCGGGGTAGAGCAGCCTGAATGTGCTGGGTTCGGCGGCCGCCTCGGCCACCAGTGCCGCCAGCTCTACCGCGCCGCGGCCCCCGTCGGCGAAGTGGGTGGAGACGGCAGACCGCACGCCGTGCTCGGCCGCGATCTCGGCGATGGCGGCCAGTTCGGACGCGTGGTCCTGGGGGAAGGCGTTGATGGCGACGACGGGCGTGACGCCGTGGATCGCCAAGTTCTCCAACTGCTTGCGGAGGTTGGCCCCGCCCTCGTGCACTTCCTCGGGATTCTCAGCGAGCAGCGCGTCGGGGAGCGGCCTGCCGGCGACGATGTGATGTCGGCCAGAGTGGGCCTTCAGTCCGCGGACGGTGGCTACGAGAACGGCGGCGTCGGGGGTCAGGCCGGACGCGCGGCACTTGATGTTGAAGAAGCGCTCGGCTCCCATGTCAGCCCCGAAACCGGCCTCGGTCAGTAGGAAGTCGGCGGTGTGGATGCCGAGTTGGTCGGCAATGATCGATGAGTTCCCGGTGGCGATGTTGCCGAAGGGGCCAGTGTGGACCAGCACTGCCGTGTGTTCGATGGTCTGCATGAGGTTGGGTTTGACGGCCTCGCGCAGGATCACCGCCATTGAACCGGCGACCTCGAGGTCCTCGGCGTTGACGGGTGTGCCTTCGCTGCTGAAGCCGACCACGATCCGGCCCAACCGTTCCCTCAGGTCGGAGAGTGAGGTGGCCAGCGCCAAGCAAGCCATGACTTCGGAGGCGGCGGTGATGTCGAAGCCGCTGGAGCGAGGTACGCCGTCCTGCGGGCCGCCGCCACCGATGGTGATGTTGCGCAGGGCCCGGTCGTTGACGTCGAGGACCCGTCGCCACGAGATGTTGGCGACGTCCAGGTCGAGTTCGTTGCCGTGGAAGAGGTGCGCGTCGAGGATGGCGGCACACAGGTTGTGGGCCGCAGTGACGGCGTGCATGTCACCTGTGAGGTGGAGGTTCAGCAGCTCCATGGGGATCACCTGGCTGTAGCCGCCGCCCGCGGCGCCCCCCTTGATGCCGAAGGTAGGACCCATTGACGGTTGGCGCATGCTGATGGTGGCCGTCGACCCCACGTGTTTGAACGCCTGTCCGAGACCGACGAGCGTGGTCGTCTTGCCTTCACCCAACGGCGTCGGAGTAATGGCCGACACCACGACGTACTTGGCCCGCGGTCGGTCGCCCCGTTCGGCGGCCGCCGCCAGAACGTCAATGGCGGCGAGGTCGACCTTGGCCGCACCCTTGCCGTAGGGCTCCAGGAATTCGGCGGGAATCCCGGCGAGCTGGGCGATCCCGGACAGCGGTGCCAGCGGCGACCGGGAGGCGATTGTGGCGTCGTCGAGCAATCCCATCGTTCCGGAAGGTAGTGGGCCCAGCGGCCGTTGCCCGAATGATTTGCACCCAATAGTTCACTTCCCTGCCCTTTCGTCGATGGTTGAACAAACGAGGGAGAGGAACCTGAGATGAGTGATGCACCCGCTGGTTGGTAGGTCGTGCAAGGCAACCCGACGACCGAGAGGTATTGGGACGGCACTGGCTGGAGCGATGCCTTTCGACCCGTTGGGCCGGTCGCTCCGCCTCCTCCGTTCGCCGGTCAGGGCGCGGCCGACTTCGGAAGCACCGGCAACGCGTCGAAGCCGCTGTGGAAGAAGAAACGCGTGCTTGTTCCTGTCGGCCTCGTGGTTGCGCTCGTTGGCTTGAGTGTTCTCGCCGCAGGAGGATCGAGCGACGACGAGGAACCGGCCGCAGACACGGTGGCTCCGCTGGCGGGTGACACCGAAGCGCAGGGGTCCGCTGAGCCCGCTGACGACCCGACGGACGCGGCCGGAGAGACCAGCGACGAGACCGACAAGGGCGAGAACGACGCGGTCGCATCCGACGCTCCCGATCCCGGGGCCAAGCTCGGCACCAGAGAGAACCCCTACCCGTTCGGCCAGTCCCATGTTCGCGAGCCGGGCCTGATGGGCGCCGGCTGAACGATCAGCATCGACGAAGTGCGGACCGCGGGAATCGCGCACGACGAATTCTTCGTCCAGGAGGGTGAGACGCGCACTTGTGTGGCCGTGATCGGCACCGCCACACTCGACAGCCTCGATTCGGACGAGTTGACATCCAACATCTTCTCGTTCCCCGAGCCCGTCCTGATCGTCAACGGAGCCAAGGCGAGCCAGGCGATCCTCGAGTGTGACACCGAGGCACTCAAAGCAGAGGGCCTCACCTGGCGCCTGGACATTTCGCTGGCGCCTGGTGGCAATGTCAGATGGTTCGAGGCGTACCTGGTGGACAACGTCGCCTACGACACCGTCGCGATCGAGTCGACGGTGTATGCCGCGCCCTGAGCCCGGCGCGTCGGGCTGTCGCCATCCTCGGCACCCCTACGGGACGAACTGTTCGCAGATAGCGGTCACGGTGCCGTCTTGGAAGGTGAGCCAGTAGGTCGTGCCTTCGAAGTCGGTCGTGAGGTAGTCGGCGAGTTGGTCGAGCCCGATCGCGCTGACGTCTGGGGAGGTGTCGCCGTCGGGCGACACGACGAGGGGAATCACTACGGGGTCGACGATGCCGTTTCGCATCTGGCTGTTCTCGTTGACGATGTAGTAGTCGTTGGGTGGTCCCTCGGGATCGTCGGGGTTTTCGGCCAGGTAGGCAGCGACCGCATCGTCGCCGATCAGCCACTGGACGACGTCGAACTCGACCTCGCCGGCCTCGGGCGTGTACTCGAGCGCCTGCACGGCGTAGGTTCCTGCGGTCTCGTCGAAGACCGCGGGACTGCTGCCCTCACTCCGTTCGGAGCAACCGTCGAACCGATCGGGCGCATCCGACGGAGCGGTTGACTTTGGCGTTGTCGTGTTTGGCGTCTCGAGTGTCGCCGGTCCGTCCGCTGCTTCGGATCCGCCGCTGCTGCAGCTCGTGAGCGCGGCCACTGCGGCCACGAACACGACCAAGGCGGTGGGGGAGCGGCCCATCACAC
>JAQCHM010000457.1 GCA_027730885.1 Actinomycetota bacterium
TGGCGCTCGACGTGGCCGATTCCGACGCATGTGACGCCATCGTGCGGGCGGCCTTCGATGAGGGTGGGTCCGGACTCGGGGACCTCGGACGCCTGAACGGGATCGATGGCCTCGTGACGTGCGCTGGTGTCCATGTGCGTGGCCCGGCGCACCTGCTCACCACAGCCGACGTACGGCACGTGCTCGAGGTGAACCTGGTCGGGACCTTCGTCCCAGCAGCCGCTGTGGGTCGCCAACTCCTGGCGCGAGCGATGCCTGGTTCGTTCGTGTTCATCGGTTCGATCAATTCCCGCGTCGGACAGTCAGGGCAGGCCGCGTATGGAGCCTCGAAGGCTGGTGTGCTCGCGCTCGCACGGAGCCTCGCCGCCGAGTGGGGTCCTGCCGGTATCCGCGTCAACTGCGTCGGTCCCGGTCTGACACGGACCCCGATGGGAGCGGAGGCCCTCGATGACCCTGCGGTGCTCGCGACCACGCTCGGGCGGACGCCGGCCGGTCGCGTGGCGGATCCGGCGGACATCGCGGCGGTCGTCGCGCACCTGCTGTCCTCCTCGTCTCGGCACGTCACCGGCACCTTCCTCGCGGTCGATGGCGGACGTCTGCTCGGCGCCTGAGGCGGGCAGGTCGGGCGTGGCGAGGCCAGGGAGTTCTCTTGAGACGAACGTGCGTTCGCTAGTATTCGCTCGGCGTCCAGAGAGACGCGTCCTGGGAGGGATGGCATGGGAGTCGCATTCATCACCGGCGCGGGTTCCGGCATCGGTGCCGGGACTGCTCGCGTGCTCGCCGGTCACGGTCACACGGTCGTGTGCGCTGACCTCGACCTGGACGCTGCGGAGCGGGTCGCGGCCGAGCTGGGTTCGGGTCACGCTGTGCGGCTCGACGTGGGTGATCCTGACGCGTGTCGGACAGCTGTCGAGGACACGGTCGCCCGGTTCGGGCGGGTCGACCACGTCGTCACGTGCGCGGGGACTAACATGAGGGCGCCGGCTCACGAACTGTCGGCGGCCGACTTCCGGCGTGTGATGGATATCAACGTGCTCGGGACCCTCTCGGTGGCACAGGCTGCCGCGCGCGACATGATCGCCCGTGGCGAGCCCGGCTCGATGGTCTTCATCGGTTCCATCAATTCGGTGATCGCTCTGCCGGGACAGACGGCCTACGGCACCTCGAAGGCGGCCGTCGTGATGCTCGGGCGCGTGCTCGCCGTCGACTGGGGTGGCTACGGCATCCGGGTGAACGTGGTCGGACCGGGGCTGACGCGCACGCCCATGGCGGCCGGGATGCTCGCCGACGAGGACCGTGTCGCATGGGCGATGGAGCGCATCCCGCTCAGGCGCGTCGCAGAACCGGAGGACATCGGTGATGTCATCGCGTTCCTCCTCTCCGATGACGCCCGGCACGTGACGGGGACGTTCCTGCCCATCGACGGTGGTTGGATGACCGGGGTGTAGGGCCGGACTCCCGGGTCCTCGGCGACGCCGGGGGTCCACGCAGCATGACGGGAGTCCGGCAGGACGGTGCTTCATCAGGGAGGAGTCGTCGTGGTCGATCGGGAGAGCGCCTCACAGGACCTGCGCCACGGCGTGGACGGAGCCCGTCCGGTGCTGGAGGTGAACGGGCTGCGCACCCACCTGCGCTCCTCGGCCGGCGTCGTGCGCGCCGTCGACGGGGTCTCCTTCACGATCGGGAAGGGCGAGGTCTTCGCTGTCGTGGGCGAGTCCGGGTCCGGGAAGTCGATGATGGCGAAGAGCGTGATGGGCCTCGCGCCTCGGGACGCGGCCGTCCAGGACGGCGCGATCCTCTTCGAGGGTGAGGACCTGCGTCGAGCGTCCCGTCGCCGGCTCCGGCAGCTCCGTGGTGACCGCATCGCGATGATTTTCCAGGATCCGCTGACGTCACTCAACCCAATCTTCCCGGTCGGCTGGCAGATCGCGGAGGCGCTCAAGGTCCACCGCGACGTCAGCCGACGGACAGCATGGGACGCTGCGGTCGATGCGTTGCAGAAGGTGGGGATCCCGAACCCTGAGCGTCGCGCACGTGACTACCCGCACCAGTTCTCGGGCGGGATGCAGCAGCGGGCGATGATCGCGATGGCGATGATCTGCGACCCGCGCCTGCTGATCGCCGATGAGCCGACCACTGCACTCGACGTCACGATCCAGGCTCAGATCCTGGGGCTGCTGCTCGGCATCCGGGAGACGCACGGAACGAGCATCATGCTGATCACTCATGACCTCGGAATCGTCGCGGGCGTCAGTGATCGCCTCGCGGTGATGTACGCCGGTCAGCTCCACGAGATCGGGCGCACCGAGAAGGTGTTCGCCGCCCCACGGGGTCCCTACACGCTCGGGCTGCTCGCCTCGATCCCTGCGGTCTCAGCCCCCTCGGGTCAGCCGTTGACGACCATCCCCGGCCTGCCGCCGACGCTCGTCGGTGACGGCGACGGCTGCCGCTTTGCGCCCCGGTGTGCCTACGTCACCGAAGCCTGCCTCACCACACCCGTGCCACTGGTGCCCCGTCCCGAAGACGGTGAGGTGCGGTGCCTGCGTGCGGAGGAGCCGGACTGGTCCGACGTCGTCGCTGCGCGGCCCGTCGTCGGAAGCACCGAGGATGGTGCTGGCCTCGCATCGATCGCGCGTGACGTCGAGGCACCGGTGCGGCGCTCACGGGCTGCTGTCGATGAGGAGCCGCTGCTCCGGGTCGAAGGACTCGCGCGATCGTTCAGGATCCGTCGCGGTGGACTCGGGG
>JAQCHM010000022.1 GCA_027730885.1 Actinomycetota bacterium
CGTTGGCCGCTTCGACCGGATGATCTCCCGCCGCAGTGCCGGCGAGCCGATTCAGTACGTCCTGGGGCATTGGCCGTTCCGAACCCTGGACCTCATGGTCGACCGCCGGGTCCTCATTCCGCGACCCGAGACCGAGGTCGTGGCCGGGGCGGCTCTCGACGAGCTCCACCGGCTGAAGGGCCTGGTCGCCAAGCCACTGGCGGCAGATCTCGGCACCGGAAGCGGGGCCATCGGGCTGTCGCTCGCGGCCGAACACCCTACCGTCGAGGTCTGGCTGAGTGAGCGTTCGAGCGAAGCCCTCGAGGTGGCGCGGGCCAACTTGGCCGGCCTGGGGCGACCGGCCACCCGGGTCAACATCGTCGAGGGCTCGTGGTTCGAGCCCTTCGGTCCCGATCTCCTCGGACAGTTATCGGTCATCGTGTCGAATCCGCCCTACGTGGCGTCGGGCGAAACGCTCGAGCCATCGGTCGCCGCGTGGGAACCGCACACAGCGCTCTTCGCCGAGAACGCGGGACTCGAAGATCTGCTGCACCTCGTCACACAGGCGCCGACCTGGCTTCGGCCGGAGGGAGCGCTGGTGCTCGAGTTGTCGCCTGACCAGGCGGAGGTGGTGCGCTCGGAGGCGCTCCTCCGATTTTCCGAGGCGGACGTCGTCCACGACCTCGCCGGTCACGCCCGCGCCGTCGTGGCTCGCCATCCCCGGGACGCGATCAGATAGCCTTGGCCACCTCATGCGCGTCGTGCTCGGTTCCGATCATGCAGGCCTCCGACTCAAGCAGGTCGTCGCCGTCCACCTGGAACAGGCCGGCCACGAGATCGTCGACGTCGGTACGCACACCGCCGATTCGGTCGACTACCCCGACTTCGGCGCCGCGGTCGGCCGAGCCGTCGTCGGCGGCCAAGGGACCCTTGGCATCGCCTTCTGCGGTAGTGGCATCGGAATCGGCATCGCCGCCAACAAGGTCCCCGGCGTTCGTGCGGCCACCGCTCACGACGTCACCTCTGCCCGAATGGCGAGGCTGCACAACGACGCCAACGTCCTTTGCCTCGGTGAGCGGTTCACTGGGGAGCAGGTGGCTCTCGACTCGGTCGACGCCTTCCTTTCCACCCCCTTCGAAGGCGGGCGTCACGCCCGTCGAGTCGAGAAGATCGCAGCCCTCGAGGAGTAACTCCCATGCCTTGGCCCAATGTCGCCGATGACGTGGTGTTCACGATGATCGACCGAGAGGTCGAGCGTCAGAACACCGCCCTCCAACTCATCGCGTCCGAGAACTTCGCGTCGCCTGCCGTCATGCGGGCGACCGGCTCGGTCTTCACCAACAAGTACAGCGAGGGGTATCCCGGTCGTCGCTATTACGGAGGCAATCAGGTCGTCGACCAGGTCGAGTCTCTGGCGATCGAGCGGGTCAAAGCCCTCTTCGGCGCCGAGCACGCAAACGTTCAGCCCCACGCGGGGGCCAACGCCAACATGGCCGTCTATCAGGCGCTGCTGGAGCCCGGTGACACCGTGCTCGGCCTCAGCCTCGATCACGGCGGCCACCTCACCCACGGGTCGCCGGTCAACGCGTCGGGGATGACCTACCGCTTCGTGGGCTACCGGGTCACCGGGAGCGACGAGCGCATCGATCTCGATCAGGTCCGCGAACTGGCGCTCGCGAATCGCCCGAAGCTGATCGTCGCGGGAGCCACGGCTTACCCGCGGATCATCGACCCGGCGCCATTCCGGGCCATCGCCGACGAGGTCGGCGCCTTGTTGATGTTCGACGCAGCCCACATCGCCGGGCTCATCGCGGGCGGGGCCCATCCGAACCCTGTCGGCATCGCCGACATCGTGACGTTCACCACCCACAAGACCCTCCGTGGTCCGCGCGGCGGCTGCATCGTCAGTCGCGCCGACTTGGGTCCGGCCATCGACAAGGCCGTCTTCCCCGGCCAACAGGGTGGTCCCCAGGAGCATGCGATCGCGGCAAAGGCCGTGGCGTTCTCTGAGGCCGCCAGCTCGGAGTTCGGGGAGTACGCGGCGCAGATCGTGCGAAACGCAGCAGCGTTGGCCGAATCGTTGGCCACCGAAGGCTTCCGCCTCGTCACCGGGGGCACTGACAATCACCTGCTGCTCGTCGACCTTCGACCCTTCGACGGCGAGCTCACCGGCAAGGAAGCCCAAACGGTCCTCGACGCGGCGGGGATCACGCTGAACCGTAACGCCATTCCCGACGATCCCCGTTCGCCGTTCGTGACGTCGGGAGTCCGTCTTGGCACTCCGGCGGTGACCACTCAGGGCATGAAGGAGGACGAGATGGTGGTGATCGGCCAACTCATCGCCCGAACCCTGCGTCACCGGACCGACGAAGCGGAAGTGGCCGCAGTCCGCGAGACGGTTCGCGAACTCTGCGGGCCCTTTGCTCCCTACTAGGGTTCCCGTCATGCAGCTGGTGGGAGCGCCGATCGACGGAGCGCCCTCGACAGGAGCGGTCGTCACGTCGGCTGCCTTGTCGTCGCTGCCGCAGGCTGTGTCGTCGTACATCGTCATCGCCGCCGTCGCGGCCTTGGTCACCGTGCTCACCGTTCCCATCTTTCGGGTCATTGCCTCATCGCGCGGACTGATGGCCGAGCCCGACGAGCGTCGCGCGCACGCGGCTCCCACGCCGGCGATCGGTGGAGGAGCGATGTACCTTGGATTCCTCGTCTCGTTCGCGGTGACTGGCTGGTTCAGCGATTCCTTCGACGATTCCACCGAGCCACTCGCGGTGATCGTTGCCGCAACGGTCGCCTACCTCGTCGGCCTGATCGACGACGTTCGCGAGCTCTCCGCGCCGGCCAAGACGGCCGGCCTGACGTTGGTCGGTGCGCTGTTGTTCACGGGTGGCATCTCCATCATCTGGTTCCGGATCCCGTTCCTCGATCTCCTCCTGCTGCCGCTCGACCTGAGCTTCCTGATCACGGTGCTCTGGGTCGTCGGTATGGCCAACGCGGTGAACTTCATCGACGGGCTCGATGGCCTCGCCGCCGGGATCGTCGCCATCGGATCGGGAGCGTTCTTCCTCTACGGAATGCAGCTGCGTCAGGTCGAACTCCTACGACCAGGGAACATCGGTCCGCTGGTGGCTGTGGTCATCCTCGGCATCTGCGTGGGTTTCCTTCCTTGGAACGTGCACCCCGCGAAGATCTTCATGGGCGACGGTGGAGCGCTGCTCCTCGGGAGCCTGCTCGCAGCCTCGACGATGGCGGTGGGTGGCCGCACTCCCGATCCGTTCAGCGGGCAGACGTTCTTCTTCTATGCGCCGATCGTCATCCCACTCGTCATTCTCGGTGTCCCGGTCCTCGACACCGCGTTCGCCATCATTCGGCGGGCAACTCGCCGGCAGGGTCTGGCGACCGCCGATCGCGACCACCTGCATCACCGGTTGATCCGGATGGGTCACGGCCACCGGCGCTCGGTCGCCATCCTGTGGGCATGGACGGCCCTGCTTTCCGCCCTAGTGCTGTGGCCGGTCTACAACGCCGGGAGCGGCGACGAAGTCGTTCCCGCCGGCGTCTTCGGGCTCGCGGCCCTGCTCTACGTGTCGCTTCGGCCCGGGATCGGTGGAGGAGAGCAATGAGCCAGGTAGCGGACACAGGGAGCACCCGAAAAAGTCACCGAACAGTCGGGCTCTAGGTTGCGGCTGTCAGATCCCCCGGGCTAGGTTGTGCGGCAATTCACAAACTTGTGAGACGCGAGCCCCAGCAGCGAGATCCCTTCCCATGAAGAAGCAGCGAGACTCAAGAACCGAGCGCACGGCTGACGACCAGGTTGGTAGTGGGATCGAGGCCGGCTTGGTGATGGTGTCTTTTGCCGGACTGGGGTACCTGCTCGATCGATGGCTGGGTCTTGCCCCTCTGCTCACCATCAGTTTGTTCATGATCGGGGCCGTCGGCCTCTTCTACAAGTTCCGCGCCGACTATGACCGACAGATCGAACAACTCGCCCAAGAACGACGCGATGGCGCGCGCTGGCTGGCTTCGGTGCCCGACAAGGGTGGGCGATGACAATCGCCTCCAACCTGTTCGCCGAGAAGCCCACCGGCCCGTCGCCCGAGCTGAGCGTGTCGTTCGACATGGTCAAGCGGGGATTTCTCTCGTCGCCGTTGCTTGTCCTGGTCTGCGCAGCGATTTGGGGTGGGTACGGAGCGTTGAGTTCCGCTTATGCGATCGTGATCGTTCTTGCGAATTTCGCGGTATCTGCGGGAATCATCGCCGGGGGTAGCAAGATCTCCTACGTTGCTCTTCTTACCGGTGCTCTCTTCGGTTACCTGATCCGACTCGGTTTGATCTTCGGCGCAGTATTCCTGGTCCGAGATACGACATGGGTGGTCCTGCCGGCGCTCGGGCTGTCTATCATCGTTGCTCATCTTGGGCTTCTGATCTGGGAGACGAAGTACATTTCCATGTCGCTGGCCTACCCGGGTTTGAAGCCAGGCCATCAAGTGACTCGTTTGCGCCGATGACCATCTCACCTGTTCCAACCGCTGCTTCGAAGGACAGTCTCCGTGCTCGGACTTGAGTTTCCCGTAATCAACGAAGTCGTTCGCTGGGTCGACCTCTTCCCAACGTTCAACAAGATCGCCCTCATCGCCTGCGAGGCCACGCTCATCGGTACGGTCGTCTTCCTCGTCGCCGGCGCGGCCGATTGGCGGGTTGCGCCGACCGGCATCCGGAACCTGGCTGAGATCGTGGTCGAGTTCATCGAGGGTTTGATTCTCGAGACTATCGGACCCAATGGCCTCAAGTGGACGCCCCACATGCTGTCCTTCTTCATCTTCATCTATTTGTGCAACGTCCCGGGAATCATTCCGGTCGTCTACATGCCCGCCACCGCCCGTATGGCAATTCCGTTGTTCCTGGCCATCATCGTTTGGGTCATCTACAACGCGGTCGGCATCAAGCATCAGAAGGCCGGCTACTTCACTCACATGCTTTGGCCTCCCGGAGTACCGGTATTCATGAAGCCCCTGGTGGGCCTCATCGAATTCGTCTCGAACATTCTCCTCCGTCCGTTCGCCCTGGCCATCCGGCTCTTCGCCAACATGTTGGCCGGTCACATGCTCTTGGTGACCTTCGCCATCCTGACCGAGGAACTCGTCCAGGGCGACAGCGTGCTCTTGAAGCCGCTGGGTATCCTTCCCTTCTTCATGTTGCTCTTCATCACCGCCTTCGAAGTCCTCGTTGGTTTCCTGCAGGCGTACATCTTCACGATTCTCGCCTGCGTGTTCATCGGAGCTTCGATGGCCAGCCATGAAGAACACGCCGAGGCGCACTGATCCAACTTCGCTGGTAATGCGGATCGAAATCAACCAACGCACGAGTTCCTGTCGCAAGACAATTCCGCCGAAAATAGGAGAAAGACAACACCATGGACGCTCTTGTGGGCATGCTTGCCCAGACTGCAACCTCGGCCGCCGATTTGAAGGCCGCGAACGCAGCCATCGGTGCCGGTTTCGCTTACGGCCTCGCGGCCATCGGCCCGGGTATTGGCATCGGCTATGTGGCTGGCAAGGCGATCGAGGCCATGGCCCGGCAGCCCGAGGCAGCCGGCATGGTTCGAACCACGATGTTTCTTGGCATCGCCTTCACCGAGGCCCTCGCGCTGATCGGTTTCGTGGTCTTCATCCTGCTCGGCCTCTGATCTCCGATGCGTCCATTTATCGCCCATCGGCAAAGGAGCTGACTTGCTGAGTGCCGTCGCAACTCAAACGGGGCGTTCGATACAGATCGAGTTCGACCACTTCGCCGCCGAGGCGGAGTCTCACAGCGAGGTCGAGCCGAAAGACGGCCCGAGTCCGATCGTCCCGGAAATCAAGGAGTTGGCTTGGAGCGCGGGCGCGTTCATCGTCTTTGCGGTGTTGATGCGATTCGTGCTGTATCCCCGCTTGAAGCAGGGAATGGCCGCGCGCTACTCCAGTATTCGAGACGGCCATGCCAACGCAGACGCCATCCGTGCAGCGGCCAAGGCCGACGTGGCGAGTTACGAGGCGCAGGTTGCCTCGGTCAAGGCCGAGGCAAACGCTCGGATCGAAGCCGCACGCCGCACACTGGAGGAGGAGCGCGAGGTGCGTCTGGCCGAGGCCAACGCCCGTATTGCAGCTCGTCGAGAGTCGGCGCGGGCCGATGCCGAAGCTGTTCGATCCGCCGGCTTGAGCGAACTCGAATCGGCGGCAGGGGATGTCACCGAACGACTGGTGGAACTCTCGACCGGCTTGCGGCCGACTGAGTCAGTGGTGAGCGAAGCGGTGAGCGCTTCCATGCTCGAAGGAGCGGGTCGATGATCGCACTTCTCAACACGCTGATCCTTGCGGCTGAGGGAGAACCTCATCGCGACGACAACGGACAAGTCGTCACCCACAGCTGGATCTTGCCCGAGGCGGCCGAGCTCATCTACGGCACCATCTCCTCGATCATCATCTTCGCTCTGCTCTACAAGTTCGCCGGCCCGGCGATCAAGAAGGGCTTCAACGATCGGACGGCTCGAATTCAGCAAGAACTCGACGCTACAAGCCAGGCGCAAGCCGATGCGACGGCCGAAGCCGCCACCATCATGCAGGCGAAGGGCGACATCGACGCCGAGCGCCAGCGGATGCTGGATGCAGCCGATGCCCAGGGCGAGATGCTCTTGGCCGAGGGCCGAGTAAGACTTGACCAGGAGATCGCCGAGTTGGAGGCACGAGCGGCCTCCGAGGTCGAGTCCGGTGCGAGTCGCGCGGGCGATGAGCTCCGGGCAGAAATCACCCGAACGGCCGCCATGGCGACCGAACGTATCTTGGCCGGGGGCATCGACCCCGACGCACAGCAGGCACTCATCGAGGGCTTCATTTCGAAGGTGGGCGCATCATGAGCGATTCTCGCATCGATGGCTATGCCCGTGGACTCTTCGAGATCGCGAGGGCCGAGGGCACGATCGACGAAGTCGAGGACGAGCTCTTCCGTTTCGGTCGCGCGTTCGAGTCCAATGACGCGCTCCGCAACGCTCTCACCGATGAATTGATCCCCGCTGACCGGCGTCAGGGAATCGTCGAATCGCTTCTCGGCGGCAAGGCGACGACCACGACGACCCAGCTGGTCTCGATGGTGGTCGGCGCAGGACGTGGTCGCGATCTGCCCGCAATCGTCGCGAAGCTGGTCGACCGCGCTTCTGCCTCCAAGAGCCTCGAGTCGGCTGAGGTTCGCAGCGCCGTTCCCCTGACCGGCGACCAGCAGGATCGGCTGAAGGCGGCGCTCACCAATGCGACCGGCAAGCAACTGAATCTGAAGGTCGTCGTCGACCCTTCCATCCTGGGTGGCATTGTGGCCACCGTGGGCGACACCGTCATCGACGGCAGCGTCCGCACCCGCGTCGACCAGTTGAAGAGCCGGCTGTGAGCCGGAAGCTGAGGAGCAACTGATATGGCAGAACTCACGATCTCCGCCGGCGACATCGCCTCGGCGCTCAGACAGAACCTCGATGGGTTCGTACCTTCCTTCGAGGCTCGAACGGTCGGACGTATCATCGAGGTCGGAGACGGCATCGCCAGGGTCTCGGGGCTGCCTGATGCGGCCGTCAACGAGCTTCTCGAGTTCGAGGATGGATCCATCGGACTTGCACTGAACCTCGACGAGGACTCCATCGGCGCCGTCATTCTCGGCGAGACCGACGCCATCGAGGAAGGCCAGACCGTCAAGGCAACCGGGCGAATCCTGTCCGTTCCGGTTGGTGACGGCATGCTCGGCCGAGTGGTCAACGCCCTCGGCCAACCGATCGACGGAAAAGGTGACCTCGTGGGCACCCAACTCCGACGCATGGAGATCCAGGCGCCGGGGATCATGGGCCGCAAGCCGGTGCATGAGCCGCTTCAGACCGGCATCAAGAGCATCGATGCCATGACGCCCATCGGCCGTGGTCAGCGCGAGCTCATCATCGGCGACCGCAAGACCGGCAAGACGACGGTGGCGATCGACACGATCTTGAACCAAAAGGGCCTGGGGGTGAAATGCATCTACGTCGCCATCGGTCAGAAGGGATCGACCGTCGCCCAGACGTTCGAGACGCTGCGCCAGGCAGGCGCGATGGATTACACGGTCGTTGTGAACGCTCCCGCCGCAGACTCGGCTCCGTTCAAGTACCTCGCCCCGTATTCGGGTTGCGCAATGGGTCAGCACTGGATGGAGAACGGCGAGCACGCGCTCGTCGTCTACGACGATCTCTCCAAGCAAGCCGAGGCCTATCGGCAGCTGTCGCTGCTTCTCCGGCGCCCGCCGGGTCGTGAGGCCTACCCCGGTGACGTGTTCTACCTGCACAGCCGGTTGCTCGAGCGGGCAGCCAAGCTCTCCGATGAGAACGGGGCAGGCTCGTTGACGGCGCTCCCGATCATCGAGACCAAGGCTGGGGACGTCTCGGCGTACATTCCGACCAACGTCATCTCCATCACCGACGGCCAGGTCTATCTGCAGGACAGCTTGTTCAAGTCTGGCGTTCGGCCCGCGGTCGATGTAGGCATCTCGGTATCCCGAGTAGGCAGCGCCGCTCAGACCAAGGCCATGAAGGCGGTCGCGGGAACCTTGAAGCTCGATCTGGCCCAGTTCCGTGAACTCGAGGCCTTCGCAACCTTCGGCTCCGAACTCGATCCCATCTCCAAGGCTCAGCTCGAACGCGGGTATCGCCTCGTTGAGCTGTTGAAACAGCCCCTCAACAGTCCGATGCCGGTCGAGCAGCAGGTCGTCTCGATCTTTGCCGGCACCCGGGGTCATCTCGACGAGATTCCCGTGTCGGAGGTCAGGCGCTTCGAAGCCGAACTGCTCGAGTTCATGTCCAGCCGCCACGGCGGTCTCCTGGCCGAATTGCGCACCGGTGCCGTCACCGACGAGCTCGAGGAGATCGTCCAGTTGTTCAAGGCCCAGTTCGAGCTGAGCAGCTCGAAAGCGGGCGTGACGACCGACCCGGCGATGGTCGATGCCCAGGAACTCGGTGACGCGGCTTCCGTCAAGACCCTTGCGACGGAATGATCCCATGACCACGCGACTCAAACGGGGAGGTCCTCGCTGATGGCGGGTGGTCAAGAGAGAATTCTCCGAGGCCGTATTCGATCGATGCAGGCCACGAAGAAGATCACGCGAGCGATGGAGCTCATCGCCGCATCGCGCATCGTCAAGGCGCAGCAGCGCGTCCAGGCCGCGGTTCCCTACTCCGAGCGGATCACCGAAGTCGTCAAGGACCTCGCGGCGTCGGGTGGGAACACTAACTCCCCGCTTCTCGCTGGGCGGGATGAGATCAAGACCACCTGCTACGTCGTCCTCACCGCCGATCGAGGTCTGTGCGGTGGTTACAACGCCGGTGCCCAACGCGCGGCCGAGGGAGAGATCAAAGCTGACGTTCTGGCCGGCAAGGGCTACGAGATCATCCCCGTTGGCCGCAAGGCCGAGAGCTACTTCCGATTCCGTGGCTACAACATGGGCAGGTCGTTCGGAGGTTTCAGCGACAACCCTGGCTACGCCGACGCCAAGGAAATCGGCCAACACGTGATCGAGCTCTATACCAGCGGTCAAGTGGACCGGGTCGAGCTGGTGTACACCCGTTTCATTTCTGCCGGGAGCCAGGAAGTCGTCCTGCGACCCCTGGTGCCCTTGTCCAAGGACACGGTTGCCGGTGGCGATGGTCGACCGGCAGGCGCCGGCGAGGGTGCCAGTTCGAGCTACGAGTTCGAACCTGAGTCCGACGCGATCTTCGACGCCCTGCTTCCCCGCTATGTCGAGGCCCGCATGTACGCAGCGCTACTGAACGCGGCGGCGTCCGAGCACGCGTTCCGTCAACGGGCCATGAAGTCGGCCACCGACAATGCCGACGATTTGATCCGCAATCTCAGCATCATCATGAACCGCGCCCGTCAGGATTCGATCACCACCGAAATCATGGAGATCGTGAGCGGTGCCGAGGCGCTGGGCTCGGGCGATCAGATGGATACTTGGATGGTGGACCTCGATCTCGGCACTGGATTTGATCAGCGGAGCGTTCGCCTGTGACCAGCACACATCTGCCGCTTGGAACGCGCGAGTTCCGTACGCGCACCGGCGGTCTGGAATCGGGAACCATTACGAGGGCTCAAGCCCTCGATCATCGAGCACGCACACAAGGTTGAGGAGAACTTAGCAACCATGACCACGACCGAAACATCAACTGGGAGCGAGCTCAAGGAAGGTCGCGTCGTGGCCATCGCGGGCCCGGTGATCGACGTCGAATTCCCGCCGAATGCACTTCCCCAGCTCAACAACGCGGTCGAATTCAACATCGAGATCGACGGCGACCCCGTGACGGTCCTCGCCGAAGTGGCCCAGCAGCTTCCACACGGGCGTGTGCGAGCCGTCTGCATGAAGCCGACGGACGGGCTGAAGCGTGGGACGCCCGTTCGCAATCTTGGCCACGGCCTTCAGGTGCCCGTAGGGGAGAAGGTTCTCGGACACATCTGGAACGTCTGGGGCCAGCCCCTGGACGAAGCTCCCGAGGGCTTCGACCAGATGGAGCGTTGGGACATCCACCGACCGGCACCTTCGTTCGACGCTCTCGAGCCATCGGCTCGTCTCTTCCCGACCGGCATCAAGGTCATCGATCTCCTCACCCCGTATGTCGCCGGTGGGAAGATCGGCTTGTTCGGTGGAGCGGGCGTCGGCAAGACCGTCTTGATCACCGAGATGATCAACCGCGTCGCATCCCAGCACGGCGGGGTGTCGGTGTTCGCCGGAGTCGGTGAGCGCACCCGAGAAGGTACCGACCTGCGTCTCGAAATGATGGAATCGGGTGTGTTCGAGAAGGCCGCCCTCGTATTCGGCCAGATGGACGAGCCGCCGGGTGTCCGGTTGCGTGTCGCCCTGTCGGCATTGACCATGGCGGAGTACTTCCGGGACGTCCAGAATCAGGACGTTCTCCTCTTCGTCGACAACATCTTCCGCTTCGTCCAGGCCGGATCAGAGGTGTCGACTTTGCTCGGCCGCATGCCTTCGGCCGTGGGCTATCAGCCGACTCTGGCCGATGAGATGGGCCAGCTGCAGGAGCGAATCACGTCAACCAAGGGGCGCTCGATCACCTCGCTGCAGGCGGTGTACGTCCCGGCTGACGACTACACCGATCCGGCACCGTTCACCACCTTCACCCACCTCGACGCGACGACCGAATTGTCCCGCCAGGTCGCGGCCCTTGGCATCTATCCGGCCGTCGATCCGCTCGCCTCCACCTCAACGATCCTCAGCCCGGAGGTAGTGGGTCAGCGTCACTACAACGTCGCCCGCCGTGTTCAGGAGAACCTGCAGCGCTACACCGAGCTCCAGGACATCATCGCCATTCTTGGTCTCGACGAGCTGTCCGATGAAGACCGTCTCACGGTCAACCGCGCCCGGAAGATCCAGAAGTTCCTGTCGCAGCCGTTCTTCGTGGCGAAGGTGTTCACCGGCATCGACGGCGAATTCGTTCCGGTCGAAGAGACCGTGGAGAGCTTCGACGCGATTCTACGTGGCGACCTCGACGAGATCCCCGAGCAGGCCTTCTTGAATGTCGGCGGGGTCGAGCAGGTTCTCGCCAAGGCCAAGACCCTGCGAGAGGATTGAGTCGGTGTCGACCAACCACCTGACCGTCGAAGTCGTGTCGCCGGAGCGGCTTGTCTATTCCGGAGAAGCGACCATGGTCATCACGAGAACCATTCGTGGTGGCGAGGTTGCGTTCTTGCCGGGCCACGCGCCGTTCCTGGGTGCGTTGGAGGAAAACCACACGCGCGTCTTTCTCGTAGGTGGCCAGGTCGAGGACCTCGCCGTTCACGGCGGATTCGTCGAGGTGAGCAACAACACCGTGTCCATCCTGTCCGACAACGCCGAGCTGGGTTCGACGATCGATGTCGAGCGGGCGCGACTGGCCAAGGAGCGAGCCGAGGAACGCTTGCGTCACGAGCACGACGCAGAAGTCGCCAGCGCCTTGGGTCGCGCTCATGCTCGGCTCACCGCCGCCGGCGTCAGCCTCTGACCAGGGTCCACAGCCGATTTCGCTGCATCAGGGCACGCGGCATGCCCCGATCAGGAATCCACTCTCCCATGACTAAGCTTGGATTCCGCCTAGCCGACTATCAGTAGGTGACCGGAATGAACCACGATCGACTGACGCCCGAACGGAACCTGGCCCTCGAGCTGGTCCGGACCACCGAGGCCGCGGCGATGGCCGCAGCCCGCTGGATGGGCCGAGGTGACAAGAACGGCGCCGATCAGGCTGCGGTCGATGCCATGCGCCACGTGCTCGGCGGTGTTGAGATGGACGGCATCGTCGTCATCGGTGAGGGCGAGAAGGACGAAGCCCCAATGCTCTACAACGGGGAGCAGATCGGCAACGGGCGACCGCCCCACACCGACATCGCAGTCGATCCGATCGACGGAACGACCTTGACCAGTAAGGGGCAGGGCGGGGCGATCGCGGTGATCGCGGTCTCCGAGCGGGGCTCGATGTACAACCCTGGTCCGCTGGTCTACATGGAGAAGCTGGCTGTCGGGCCCGATGGCGCCGGCGTGGTCGACATCCGCTTGCCGGTCGACAAGAACCTGAGGGCGCTGGCCAAGGCCAAGCGCTGCGACGTCTCCGACCTGACGGCCTGCGTACTCGACCGGGACCGCCACGCCGAACTCATCGCCGAGATCCGCCGGGCGGGAGCCCGAATCAAGCTGATCGGCGACGGTGACGTGGCTGGGGCCATCGCCTGCGCCTGGCCCGACTCCGGGGTCGACATCCTCTTCGGTATCGGCGGGACGCCCGAAGGAGTGATCGCCGCTGCTGCGCTGAAGGCCATGGGCGGTGACCTTCAGGGCCGTCTCTACGCCCGCGACGACGCCGAGCGCGACCTCGCCACCGAGCTTGGTTATGACCTCGAAGCGGTCCTTGGCCTCGATGATCTGGTGAAGGGCGACAACTGTTTCTTCGCGGCTACGGGGATCACCACCGGCGACCTGCTCAGGGGCGTCGATTTCCGAGGCAACACCGTGACCACCCAGTCCTTGGTGATGCGCAGCCGGAGCGGCACGGTGCGCATGATCGACGCGATCCACCAACCCCAGAAACTGCGCACCCTGCCTACGGATTGACCCAACGAATCCCGTCGAGACTCAGTCGGGAATTGTCACCGTGGCCAGCTCGGCTGAACCTGAGGGGTACTCGAGATCCAACGCTTCGAGTCGCTCGACCAGGATCTTGAGGATCGCCCAATCGCGATACCACTTGCGGTCGGCGGGGATCACGAACCACGGAGCGTCGACGGTGCTGGTCTCGGACAGTGCGTCCTCGAACGCGGCCATGTAGTCGTCCCAGCGAGCGCGATGCTCGAGGTCGCCGACGGCGAACTTCCACTGCTTCGTCGGATCGGCGAGGCGGGCCTCGAGCCGCTCCTTCTGCTCGGCCTTGGAGATGTGGAGGAAGAACTTGAGGATGGTCACACCCTCGTCGGCCAACATCGCCTCGAACTCGCGGATGTGTCGATAGCGCTTGCGCCAACGGTCTTCGGGAACGAGGTCCATCACCCGCACGACGAGGATGTCCTCGTAGTGACTGCGGTTGAAGATCACCAGCTCGCCGTCCGCGGGGACCTGTTGGTGGATCCGCCACAGATAGTCGTGGGCCAGCTCGGCATCGCTCGGCGCCTTGAAGCTGGCGACCTGCACCCCACTGGGGTTCAGGTGTTCGAAGACCTTGCTGATCGTGGCGTCCTTTCCGCCGGCGTCCATCGCCTGCAGAACGACGAGGATGCGGTGCTTGCCTTGGGCCCAGAGCCGCTCCTGGAGTTCCTCGAGCCGGAGATTGAGCTCGATCGAGGCGGCCTCGACCTCGGCCCGCTTGGAGGGATCGGCCCCAGGGGTGGACGACGGGTCACGTTCCTCGAGTGAAAGCTTGTGGTCTGGCTTGACCCGAAGCTCATCAGGGTGATCTGCCATGGCCAGACCGTAACCGGTACCGTACTCGGCATGATCATCGCCGAGCTCGAGGTCTATCACTCGCGCCCCATCGCCCCCACCCGGCGGTTGGCGCTGGGGATGCGCAACCTCCCGATCGACCCGGCCCCGGGACCTGGCGGAGTCCTCCTCGCCGGCATCCTGGCCGATGCGGCGCCCAACGTGCAGGCCGAACTCCGCGAGGATCTGGTCCGGCTGCTCGACGATCTCGAGCACGGTCGGCGTCCGCGTCAACCCCGTGTGCGGCACCGCTTCCAGACCGATCGCGTCGGGCTGCTCCGCAGCACACACCGGCTGGTCGCCGTCGGCAATCGACTCGAGTTCGAGTTCGACGCCGATCTGGGCATCCCAGTGCAGCAGGCGCTCGGAGCGCTCTATGCGGCCGGTTCGCTGCCTCTCGAGGCGCGCCGACCGGTGTTCGACGCCCTTCGGTTCGCCTTGGTTTGGGGCCGGGACGTTGACACGAGGTTCATCTCGTCGGTGATGGGCGGGCGTGCTGCAGATCTGGTCGATCTGCGAGCCTGGAACGATCCGATCGCGTGGGCCCTCGAACTCCTCGAGCTCGAGGCGTCGGCCAACAAGCGGGTCGTTCAGCGTCGGTTCCGCGACCTGCTTCGTGAAGCGCACCCTGACCATGGGGGCCAGACCGACGGGGCGGCCAAACGCATCGCCGAGCTGACCGAAGCGCGGGACATCCTCATGGCGGGCCGCTGAGCATGGTCGCCCCCGGCGGCCTGCTCCTGTTCCATGGCGCAGGCGGCGATCGTGACCATCGTCTGTTCCTTGCCATCGAGGCAGCATTGTCCCTGCCGGCGACTGGATTGTCCCTGCCGGTCGCCCGCTGCAACTTCCCCTATCGCGACAAGGGACTGGGACGTCGGCCGCCCGATCGGATGCCCAAACTCCTCGAGTCGGTTCAGGAGCACGTCCAGCGATGCTCTACGGCGTGGGATGTTCCCTCCGAGACCCTGGTGTTGGGCGGCCGCTCGCTCGGGGGGCGTGCCGCGTCCTTGGCGGTGGCCGACGGGCTCGACGCTGCAGGCCTGGTCCTGCTCAGCTACCCGCTGCACCCTCCTGGCAAGCCCGAGAGGCTTCGAACCGAACACTTCGGCCGGTTGCACCTGCCGGTACTGCTCGTCCAGGGCGACGCCGACCCCTTCGGGAACCGGGCCGAGTTCGATGCGCACACCCCCTCGATTCTCGGACCGTTCGAGCAGCTGTGGTTGGAGAAAGCAGGCCACGACCCGGCGGCCAAGCACGACGCCGCGATCGTCGGCGCGGTTGCCGGGTGGCTGAGCAAGCTGGCCGGCTCAGCCGGGTGACGGCACGGCGCCGCGGTCGGCTCCATCGGCCGTCGGTCGGCTGAGAACTGGGTCGTGCGGGTTGAACGCCTCGAGCTCGTGCCGAGCAGTCTCGGGGAAGGCGACGATGATGAGGATCAGGACGATCATCGGTCCGATCAGTAGCCAGGTGATTCCCGGTCCCAGACCGCCCCATCGCTCGGACAACTCGCCCGCGGTGATGAGGCCCAGCGCGCTGCCCGCCACTGCTATGCCGTCGAGCCAGCCGCCGACCCGAGCCCTTGCCCGGGTCGGGAACAGCTCGGTCTGGTAACCGCGCAGGGCGGTGTAGGCCGCGGTGAGGAACCAGCCACCGATCATGGCCGAGATCCACAGACGAGCGCCGTCAGAGTAGAACACCGCAGCGCTCGCGGTGGCCCCGAACGCGATGCCGACGGCGGCCACCGGCCTACGTCCTATGCGATCGGCCAGTACACCGGCACCGAGAACGAACACCGCGATCGGCGTGAAGATGAGCAACTTGAACATGCTGATACGCGAGGCCGAGTAGTCCAACTCATCCCGGAGGTACTGGTTCATGAACTGTGAGCTGGGGGAGAGGAAGACCGCGCTGCAAAACGCGGTGACGGCGAGCAGCGCGAACCACTTACGGCTCACCCCAGCCGGGGAGTGGTGGCTCGCCGCGGCGCTGAAGCGCCGAGTCTCGGGCATGGTGCGAGCCGCCCACCACAACGCCGGGAGGGAGATGAGTGGCACGAGGTAGATGATCCGCCAGCCGCGGGCGCCCAGGTCGGCGACGGGGAGCACCCAGACCACCATGCCGGCTCCGAGACCCGTTGACAGGGTGATCAGACCGATACTGCGGGATCGGATGGCGGCGGGCACCTCCTCGGTCGCGGCCAGCGTGATGAGCGTGAGCAGGCCGGTGGCCAGGCCGCGGGCCAGGGCCTGGCTGACGCCCAGGGTCAGCATGCTCGTGCTCAGCGCTCCACCGGCGGTGATGACGACCGAGATTGCGGTGAACCAGATCAGGAGTGGCTTGCGTCCGACGCGGTCGGCGAAGCGCAGGAAGACGACACTCAGCAGCACTCCGATACGCACCCCGGCGAGCGTCCATCCCTGATCGGCGTCGTCAGCGCCGAACTCTTCGGCGGCGAAGGTGATCGTCTGCCCGATGACGACGCCGAGGTAGCCCACGACGACGCTGATGATGGCCACGACGGACAGCAGCGTGGTGGTATGGGCTGAAATGATGTCCATGCCCCACCACCAACGGGAGCGCGGCCGGCGGTTCGTGTCGGCAATGGCCCGCTTCATCATGACGATGAAGAGAAGGCTCCAGACGGGAATCGCGAGCTTGAATTGCGTTTCCTCGATGGCATCGAACCGACCGTCACCGAGCTCCGAGACGCTGAGGCGTCGCTCGTAGGAGCTGAACGGACCGTCCACTTGAACCCAGTGGTCTGGCCCTTCGGCCCGCTCGAGGAGAAGGTATCGTCGAGGTTGG
>JAQCHM010000458.1 GCA_027730885.1 Actinomycetota bacterium
CGGGGACCACGACCGCACCCACCGCGCCAACCCCAAGCCGGGCCAGCCCCACCGGTCGGGCGACGATGAGCGAGCTGAACCCGACGGCGAACAGCACGCCGAGCGCAACCAGGACGAAAGCCGGCACGAACGTGCACACCACAGCCACCAGAAGCCCGAGTCGCAGGACCCGGGTGGCGACCGCTCGGTCGACGACCGCGTGGTGCATCGTGCCACCCACTCGCCCGTAGGGCGCGCGGCCCTGGAGGCGCAGGGCCGATGCGAGCAGCGCGGGGCCGGCGGCCCAGACGACCAGTGCGTTCCAACGGCCGGCGTGGACGATGTCGACGAGGAGCGGGTTGGCGACGTAGCTGAGCGAGGCCAACGCGGCCGCGCGGGCCGATCCGAGTGGCCGAACGAGCGTCCACGCCCCGATGGTGCCGGCCACAATCGGGCCGAGGGCGAGGAGCAGCGCAGGGACCCCATCGGCCCAGAAGAACAGAACACGCAGGAGGCCCAGCACGAGGAAGGCCGTCGGCGCCGTGCCCGGGCCACCAGTGCCGGCCGCCCGCCATCCGCTGGACCACTCGCCCAGCAGGCGACCGGCCCCGGGGAGCTCGAGGAACTGACCGACCGGCGTGACACCCTGGGCGATGAGGTCACGACTGCCGAAGAGCATGAGGGACCCCACGAGCGCACCGACGATGCCGGCGTCACGAACACGGTCGGCGTTCGGTCCGCCGAACGCGTCGCGGGCGGTGGTGACGAGATTCACGACGCGATCCCCGACCGCGAACTGCCCCCGGAGGAAGGTGTTGACTCGGGCCGATCCGCCGAATTGCAGGGCGTGGACCTCGGAGTCCGACACCTGCCGCAGGGTCTGCATTGCCCGGCGGCGCTTGCGGGTGTCACCCCATCGAGCGACGTTCCAGGCAACCGCATCGACCGCGACCGTCGCCTGGGACCGGTGGCCCGACAGCAACGAATACATCCCGCCGACCACCAGCTGGAGCACCGCGAGCGGCAACAGCCAGAGCAGGGTCAGACGCGACTGGGTGACCAACAGCGTGCGTAGACGGTGTCGTTCGAGCGGGCGACGCTCAGCGTCGGTGAATGGCAGCTCTCGGCGCTTCACGACAGCCGTCGGCACGGCCACAACGCGGGCGCCGGCCAAATGGGCTCGCCAGCAGAGGTCGAGGTCCTCGTTGACCGATCCCATGGCGGGATCGAACCCGTCGAGGGCCCGGAAGAGATCGGCCCGAACCAACTGCACGCCCGCCGGGGCGACGAAGACGTCGGCGACCGCGTCGTACTGCTCTTGGTCGAAGTCGCCGGACTCCACGAGATCGACCTGGACCCCGAAGCGATCAGACCCCATCCCGATCGATTCGAGCCGCCGAGGGTCGTCCCACTGGCGACTCTTGGGCGTGACGACGCCGGCGTTCGACCGGTACAACTCCTCGACCAGGCTGCGGACACAGCGGGGATCGAGGTCGACTCGGTCCGTGCAGAAGAGCAGGAAGGAACCGCCGGTCACCAGGGTCGCGGCGTGATTGGCTGCCCCGGCGAAGCCGACCGGGCGGGACAAGCGGTGGTAGAAGGCGTCGGGGACGACGGCCGCGACCCTGTCGGCGAGCGGTGAATCTCCGCCGTCGTCGATGACCAGGATCCTGAGGTTCGGATAGTCCTGCTGTTGAAGGGACCACAACGTCGCATCGAGATCGACGGCAGGTGATTGCGTGACCACTACGGCCACGACGGCAGGCGAGTCGGCATCGGAGGTCGGAACGACAGGGTCAGACACGGCCGACACAGGGTACTCCTCCGGCACCGACCGCGGCTGTACCCTGTCCCCCGTGAGAGCTCTGGTCACTGGAGCGGGTGGGTTCGTCGGACCACACCTGATGACTCATCTGACCGAGATGGGAGACACCGTCGACGGTGTCGACATGCCGCACAGTGTGAAGCAACGCCCTGACCTCGGGCTGTTGCCCGGACCGGACCTGCTCGACCCGGACGCCTGGCTCGAATTCGTCGGCGACCTTCGCCCGGACGTCATCTATCACCTGGCCGGCTGGAGCGACGTCGGTCGCTCCTGGCAGGACCCGCGAACGGCCTGGCGGGTGAACACCGAAGGGGTCCTGTCGGTGCTCGACGCCGCGCGATCCCATGGCGTGTCCCGAGTCGTCATCGTCAGCAGCGCCGACGTCTACGGCGTCGTTCGCCCCGACCAACTACCGCTCACGGAGGGCACCGCCGCCGAGCCCCGCTCACCGTACGGAGCGAGCAAGGTCGGCGCCGAGACCCTGGCCCGCCAGTACCACCGAGGCTGGGGACTCGACGTCGTGATCGCCCGACCGTTCAACCACATCGGGCCGGGGCAGACGCCCAACTTCGTCGCCCCCGCCTTCGCGTTGCGCATTGCGGAATGCGAGCTGGTCGGTGGGGGCACGGTAGCCCACGGCGACCTCTCCAGCCGCCGCGACTTCACCGATGTGCGCGACGTCGTACGGGCCTACCGTATGTTGGCCGCAAAGGGTCGAGCCGGCGAGACCTACAACATCTGCTCCGGCGTCGACGTCGGGATGCAGGAACTCCTCGATCGTCTCGTTCACATGGCACGCGTCCCCATCGCGTCCTCGGTCAACCCCGACCTGCTCCGACCGGTAGAGTTGCCCGTCCTCCGTGGCTCCCACGACCGAATCACCACACACACCGGGTGGATGCCGAGCATCCCCCTGGAAGAGACCCT
>JAQCHM010000459.1 GCA_027730885.1 Actinomycetota bacterium
TGGCCGATGAACAGGTGAAGGCGATGACAGCCGACATCGAGACCCCGGTGTTCGAACGCACGGCGTTCACCCGGCCGAAACCGCTGCGGGAAGCGACCGTGGCCATCGTGACCTCGGCATCGTTGCATCATCCCGACGACGACGACTTCGCCCCGGGCGACACGGGGTACCGGGTGCTGTCGGCGGCCCGGCGAGATTATGTGATGGGCCATTGGAGCCCGAACTTCGACACCACCGGTTTCGCCGTCGACATCAACACCGTGTTCCCGATCGACCGGCTCGATGAGCTAGCGGCCCGGGGCGTCATCGGCGCAGTGGCGAACGAGCACCTGGCCTACGCCGGCAACCAGTTCGACCTCAGTGCCATTCGCCTCGACAGCGGTCCGGCCGGCGCCAAAGCGCTCGTCGCTCAAGGCGTCGACGTGGTACTCCTCACTCCCGTTTGACCGTTGTGCACGCGTACCGTGAGTACGCTCGCCCACGTGTTCGAGGCCGAAGGCCTTGCCACCATCGCCCTCGGCTCGCAACGCAACCAGATCGCCAACACCGCCCCACCGCGCGGGTTGTGGTGCGACTTCCCCCTCGGCCGGCCGCTCGGGAGACCGGGCGATGCCGAGTTCCAGCATCGGGTACTGGCCCACGCGTTCGCCCTGCTCGACGCCACCGGTCCCGTCTTCGAGACGTTCGATGAACGGATCGAGGACGACGGCACCGAGGTCCTGGCCTGCCCCCTCCCCCCTCGTCATGACCCCAATGCCCACCCGGCGGTGGACGAAGCCCGAGGCCTGCGCCCGGCTTACGACCGCGCCGTCGCTCGCTACGGAAACCGGGTCGGCGCCGGTCGGGTGGTCGACGCCGACCACATCGTCGATGCCATCGAGGCGCTCGCGCGGGTGGCTGAGGGTACCGACTGGAAGCAAGCGGCCATTCCCGGCATTCCCGCCCGGGTGGCCCAGGACGTGCGGGGCTACTACGAGACCGCCGCGCTCGGCCTGGCCGACCACGTGCCCGGAGCCTGGGCCGGAACCCGCTGGTTCTTCGACCATACCGAGGGCGGCAAGACCGTACTGGCAGCACGAGAAGCCATGCGGGTGGCCGACGTGAAGCACGCCGTCTGGTTCTACATGGCCCCCGGCGACCGCTGAAACCCGACTGATCGACAAGAACCCGAGCCCGAAAACAGGAGATGACGTGACCGATCTGGCCGATGCCGATACCCGCGCCGGGGGTGATCCGACCGACCCCACGATGGAGTGGCACAAGACCGCGTGTGTGTTGTGCTCGAACAACTGCGGCGTCGAGGTACGCCTCGATGGTCGCTCCATCACCCGGGTGCGCGGTAACAAGGCACACATCGCGTCCAAGGGCTACACCTGCGAGAAGGCGCTGCGCATCGATCACTACCAGAACGCGAGGAGCCGCCTCACCTCGCCGATGAAGCGGATGCCCGACGGTTCCTACATGGAGATCGATTGGGAGACGGCGATCGCCGAGGTTTCCGCCGGTCTGATCGGGGTGCGGGAACGTCACGGTGACAAGGTCCTCTATTACGGCGGTGGCGGGCAGGGCAACCATCTCGGAGGGTTCTACGCCAGCGCCACCCGCGCCGCGTTCGGGATCACGCGAAGGTCCAACGCACTCGCGCAGGAGAAGACCGGCGAGGCGTGGGTCGAGGGCCGCATGTTCGGGGCCCACACCCACGGTGAGTTCCACGACGCCGAGGTGGCGGTGTTCCTGGGCAAGAACCCTTGGCACTCTCACGGGTTCGATGAGAGCCGCCGGGTGCTCAAGGCGATCTCGGTGGACCCGAACCGGTCGCTGATCGTGATCGACCCGCGCCGCACCGAGACCGCCGATCTGGCCGACCACTGGCTGGCGGTGAAGCCCGGCACCGACGCCTTTCTGCTCGCCGCGCTCGGCGCAATCCTGGTCGAGGAAGACTTGTGCGCAACGAAGTGGTTGGACGAGAACGCTGTCGGCGCAGCGGAGACGATGGCTGCCTTCGCCACCGTTCCCATCGCCGATTTCGCCCATCGCTGCGGCATCGACGAGGCGACCATCCGCACGGTGGCCCGCCGGCTCGCTGCCGCCGAAAGCGTGTCGGTCTACGAGGACCTCGGCATCGAGATGGCGCCCTTCTCCACCCTCGTGTCCTACCTGCACCGGGCCATCTCGATGTTGCTCGGCAACTTTGGGAAGCCGGGGGCTCACGCCGCCCATACCTGGCTCATTCCCCTGTTCAACTACTCAACTGCTGGTCGCGAGTCCCTCGACCCGGTGACGGGCACGGCGGTCATCTCCGGCATGGTGGCGTGCAACGACCTCGCTGATGGCATCCTCAGCGACCATCCCGAGCGGACCAGGGGGCTGTTCATCGAAAGCGCCAACCCGGTGCACTCCCTCGCCCAGTCCGAGAAGTTCCGCCGGGCGATGCGCCGCTGCGAGTTCTCGGTGGTCATCGATGTGGCCATGACCGAGACCGCACTCCAAGCCGACTACGTGCTGCCCGCCGCCTCACAGTACGAGAAGACCGAGACCACGTTCTTCAGCTTCACGTTCCCCGACAATCGGACCTGGCTGCGACCACCGCTGCTTGCGCCACTGGGTGACTCCCTTCCGGAAGCCGAGATCCACACCCGGCTGATCGAGTCCCTCGGCCTGCTCGACGACTCGGTCGTCGAGCCGTTGCGTCAGGCCGCGGCACAGGGATACGAGGCGTTCGCGGC
>JAQCHM010000023.1 GCA_027730885.1 Actinomycetota bacterium
CGACCTCGGTGCTCAGCGCCCCGAGGTTCGGTCGATGCATCGACCGTCCGCCGAACGCTGGGGCGGGCTGGGTGGGGCAGTCGTCGACGGACTGGCCTCGGCCCGAGGGGCGACGATCGTGGTCATGGACGGCGATCTGCAGCACCCCCCCGAGAGCATCCCCGCTCTGGTCCACCGATCGGTGTCGATCGGTGGGGTTGCGATCGCCAGCCGCCATGTCGATGGGGCCTCGTCGGTCGGCCTGTCAACAACACGGCGTGGCCTGTCCGCTGTGGCCGCGTTCCTGGCCCGAGTTGTGTTCCCTCGCAGCGTCGGCCGAGTGTCCGATCCGATGAGCGGTTTCTTCGCCATGCCCCGAGGATCCATCGACGCCAGTCGCCTGCAGCCCGATGGCTTCAAGATCCTCCTGGAGGTCCTGGCGACGCATCCTCAGGTTCCGGTCGCCGAGGAGTCCTACCGGTTCGATGTTCGAGCCGCCGGCACTTCGAAGGCGTCTCTGGCGCAGGCTTCACGCTACATCGGCCATCTGGTCGATCTGAGGCTGCGTACCAGCCGTCCTTGGGCCGGCGCCGTCGATCGTCAGCGGGCCCTGCAGCCGGGCTGAGATGATCGGAGGTCGAGGGCGCACGTGCCGATGATCCCGATCAACAGCGTGTCGCGAACGAGGAGCATGGCCGCCGCCAGCGGGTGGTCAACGCCAGGAGGACCGAACAGAGCGAGGGTGAGTGCGGTCAGGGCGATGGCCGCGGCGGTGAACACCGTGGGTCGACGGTGTCCGCCGACCCAGGTCAACGCAGCCGCCGGTGTGAGCCAGAGGAGGAACTGCGGCGACAGGAGCGGCGCGGTCAGCACAAGTGCGGCGGTCGAGCCGAGCATCGCCAGCGGAGCCGCGGACGCAGCCATTCCCGGCGTCCGACTCCGTCGGTGGACCAGGACACCGAGACCCACGACGATGAGCAGGGTCATCACGCGGCCCGCCAGGACGAGATCGTCGTCCAGCGTTCCGATTCGATAAGCGTCGGCCTCGAAGCGCGCCGGGCCGGCTCCGGTCAAGACGAGCAGGGAGCCTGGGACGGACTCGACGTGCCAGCCCTCCGCCCCCCGAAGACTCGTGACCTGGGTGAGGGCGTCGGTTCCGGCCCACACCAGCCACCCGGCCGCGACGAACGCACCGCACACCAGCGCGACCACCGCCTCGGTTTTCTTCCGGACGGCGAGGGCCACGGCGATCAGCAGCCCCGGCGAGATCTTGATCGCGGCGCCCGCAACGACTGCGAGCGCGAATCCGCCGACCGCCATCACGTGAGCCCGCCCCTTGCGGTTCTGTTGGGCCAGGAAGATCAGGCCGATCGCGGTGCACGCCGCGGCCCACAGGTCGAATCGGAGCAGACCCGCGGGCACGACAGCAGTCCCCAGCACCAGATAGGCCAGCCCTGCGTCGCGACGATGCCGCTCGAGCACGACCGCCACGCCGAGATCCACCACCAGGGACAATGCCACCAGCAGTCGTTGCGTCCCCACGACCCCCTCGCCGAAGACGCTCTCGCCGACTTGAACGGTGATCAACTCGATCAGGGCAACCGACCCCGGTGGATATTCGACCCCGTGGTCGATCCACGGCCGGCCCGGCGCATCGTGGATGGCTTGGAACCGGCTCGCGTCCCACCCTGCAAGTTCGGCTGCGTCATCGGTCCAGGGCCCGACGAGCAGTGCCGCCGTCGCCAGCACCCGGGCCGCAAGGACGAGCAACACGAGCCGGCGACGCATCCCGCCACCCTACTGGGGTCGGCGAAGTCGGTGTCCCAACTGCAAGCCCCCGCCCCCTCTCCCCCGTTCTGGTGGCACCAACGTGCAGTTTGGACGTTTCGTCCAGCTCGCGGGTCAGGGGAGGGGTGCGATTGGCGAGCCGATTGGCGATACTTCGACCGCAGGGCCGGGGCGTCAGAGCGTTCGACCGGCCGCCTCGCTCCCTTCGGTGCCATCGGACAAACGGGCCCGCTCCGGGCCCATGCACCTGGGGGATCCACATGGGAGCCACTCATCGAGCAACAACGACGGCTGGGCTTGTCGATCAACTCATCGTCGGCATCGCGGCGCGCTCGCACGGCGTCACCACGCGAGCCGAACTTCTCGCGGTCGGAGTCAGTCATCGATCCATCGAACATCGCGTGGCCAACGGCGTCCTCGAGGTCGCGCACCGTGGCGTGTACGTGACCAGTGCTCTACGGACCGAGCGGACCGGCCTGGCAGCGGCAACGAAGGCCGTGACCGGTTCGGCGGTCGCCCGCGCGACCGCCGGCGTGCTGCACGGATTCTCCTGGGAGCGATGGCTGGCCCGCCAAGGTTGGCACATCGTGGGACCGAACGGCGCCGCGTTGCGTGACCGGAGGGTAACGACGCACCAGACCCGCTATCTGCCTGACCATCACCGGGTCCGGGTCGACGATCTCGTGGTGACGACTCCCGAGCGAACGATCTGCGACCTGGCTGCGTCCATCAGCCCAGCTCGGCTGAACGAGTTCGTCGAGCACCAACTGGTCGAGCGCCGCGTCGACCTGGACGGGCTGCTTGCCTGCCATTTGGAGATGGCCCGACGAGGTCGCGCCGGGACGCAGGCGTTGCGAGATGTTCTCAACGGGTTCGCCGATCCTCGCGATTTCCCCCAGTCGGTACTCGAGCTCGCGGTACAGGAACGCCTTGTTCGATAGGGATTGGAGCTGCTCAGACAGTTCCGCCCTCCGTGGTATGACGGACGAAGCGGGATCGTCGACTTCGGCGATCCCGCCGGCCGAACGATTCTCGAAGCGGACGGCCGATCGTTTCACTCGACGTCGAAGGCCTTCACCGAGGACAGACGTCGAGATCGGATGGCGGCGGCGAACGGCTGGGTGGTCGTTCGCGTCGGATGGCACGATGTCACCTCCGACTCGTCCGCTATGGGCGATGTCCTCGAGATCATCCGGTCACGTCGCACGACTGACGCTGCCTAGCTGTAGCCGTTCAGCTGTACCTGTCGAGTGGGCACGACCGATCCCACCCGACGCCGGGGTCGGGCAACTGTGGTTTCTGCACGGTGGAGCCACCTCAGCCCTGTTCTGCAAGCGCACGGCCCCCTCGTGGGGGCGTGGGTCTTGCAGAACGGTCAGGGGAGGGTGGGGACTTGCAGAACGTGGAACCGGAACCCGTCCTCGCAGGTGAGGGTGGATGGCTTTCTCGTCAGGCCATCTGTCTCAGCGCGCTGGCTGCAGGCCCGGGGGCAGGTTGTAGCCTTGAGTCATGACCATTTCCTCGTCGACCAAGGCCGACACTCCTCCGGAAGCCTCGCCGGGCGTGCCCGTCCTGGCAGTGACCGAGGCCGCGCTAGCCACGGTGCTCGAGGTTCGCGCGAGCGAGGACGACCCCGGGAGCATGGCCCTGAAGGTGGCCATCACCGGAGCCAACATGACCGAGTACGCCTATGCGCTCGAGCTTGCACCCATCGCCGACGCGGAGGACGGTGACGCCGTCTACACCCAGGGCGAACACGGCGAACTCACGGTGATCATTCCGGCCGACTCGATCTCGAGGATGCTCGGCAGCACGCTCGACGTCCCGTCGTCGAGCGACGGCGGTCTGGTGATCCGCAATCCCAATCCCCCCGATCCGTTGGCAGGTCTGGACCTCGACCTGACGGGCGAGCTCCCTGAGAAGGTCCAGGCCGTTCTGGATCAGGCCATCAATCCCGCGCTTGCGGCCCATGGCGGGTTCGCCCGACTGGTCGGCATCGAGGACAACGGTCCCGACGACAAGAAGGTCTTCGTCATGATGGGCGGCGGCTGTCAGGGCTGTGCGGCCAGCGCCCTCACGCTCCAGGACGGGATCCGGTCCATGTTGCTCGAGGCACTGCCCGAGATCACCGAGGTTCTCGACGCCACCGACCACTCGGCCGGCGAGAATCCGTTCTACACCTGAGCCGTTCTCGATCTGAGGGCGTAGCACTCCGCTTCTCCCCGAGCGCCCGAAAGCGCTAAGGTCGGGCGAGACGAATCACTCCACCACCTTCACCACTACCTTCACCACCCGAGAGGTCATCCATGCGGGGAATTCTGGGCTACGGGGCCTATGTGCCCTACAACCGGCTCAAGCGCAGTGCCATCGGCGAGGCGTTGGGTTCGGGCGGCGGCAAGGGCACTCGTGCTGTGGCCTCCTATGACGAGGACGCGACGTCCATGGCCGTCGAGGCCGCCCGGGATCTCATGCGGACCGTCAGTGTCACACCCAGCTCGGTGGTGTTCGCAACGACCTCGCCGCCGTACCTCGACAAGACCAACGCGAACGTGATCCACGCGGCGCTGAACCTGCCGTCGAGCGTGTTTGCGGTCGACATGATCGGCTCGGCCCGGTCCGCCGGGGGGGCGCTGCGCAGCGCACTCGAAGGCACCCGGCCCGCGCTGGTCGCCCAGGCCGACGTGCGCACCGGTCGCCCCGAGTCGGGCGACGAATCCAACTGCGGCGACGCGGCAGTCACCTTCATGATCGGCAGCGACGACGACGGCCCCGTCATCGCCGAGTATCTGGGCGGCGCGTCGGCTACTGCTGAGTTCCTCGAGCGCTGGCGGCTGCCCGAGTGGAAGTACTCGCGGGTGTGGGAAGAACGCTTCGGCGAACACGTCTACCTGCCGCTCGTCACCGAGGCCGCGGCTGCCGCCTTCAAGGAATGCAGCCTCGAACCCTCCGACATCGACGTCGCCATCGTCACCGGCCTGCACAGTCGAGCGGCCCGCGGAGCAGCCAGTGCGGCGGGCCTCGACGGGACCAAGGTGGCCGACGATCTGGCACTCACGCTCGGCAACACCGGCGCGGCCCATCCGGGCCTGGTGCTCGCCTCGGTGCTCGACTCGGCTCAGCCGGGCCAGACCCTCATGATCGTGCATCTGGCCGATGGTTGCGACGTCTCGTTCTTCCGTACCACCGACGCCATCACCGGCTACCGACCCGCGAGCACCGTGGCCGAGCAGATCGCGTCGGGCAACGACACCCTTACTTACAACAAGTACCTGACCTGGCGAGGCTTCCTCGACCGCGAGCCGCCGCGCCGGCCCGATCCCGAGAATCCGGCAGCTCCACCCTCGTATCGTTCCGAGGCCTGGAAGTTCGCCTTCATGGGGTCCAAGGATCGCTCGTCGGGCGCGGTGCACCTGCCCCCGCAGCGCGTGTCCGTCAAGGGCGGAGCCGTCGATGACATGGATCTCGTGCCGATGGCCGATGTCCAAGCCACCGTGGCCACGTTCACGATCGACCGTCTGGCCTATTCGTTGTCGCCTCCCACTATCGCGGTCGTCATCGACTTCGACGGCGGCGGGCGATTCCAGTGCGCGCTCGCCGATGCCGATACGGTGAAGATCGGTGACCGCGTGCAGATGACCTTCCGTCGCCTCATGACGGCAAAGGGTGTTCACAACTATTTCTGGAAAGCGAAGCCGGTCAAGGCTTAAGAAGGGACCAACCGTCATGGCATCAAAAGGCATCAAGGATCAAGTCGCCATCATTGGCATGGGGTGCACCAACTTCGGTGAGCACTGGGACAAATCGGTCGATGACATGCTCATCGACGCAGCCCAAGAGGCCTACGCCTCCGCCGGCGTCAAGCAGACGGACATCGACGCCTACTGGTTCGGAACCCTCGGGTCCGGCGTGTCGGGTCTCACGCTCAGCCGCGCGCTGAAGATCGACTACAAGCCGGTCACCCGGGTCGAGAACATGTGCGCCACCGGCTCCGAGGCCTTCCGCAATGCGTGCTACGCGGTTGCGTCTGGTGCCTACGACGTGGTCATGGCCATCGGAGTCGAGAAGCTGAAGGACAACGGTATGTCCGGTCTGGTCAGCGGCGTCATCCCCGACGACGGCACCAAGCCCGAGCTCACCGCTCCGGCCATGTTCAGCCTTCTCGCGCCTGCCTACTCGGCCAAGTATGGGGTCGACGAGACCGAGATGAAGGACGTCCTCACTCGCATCGCCTGGAAGAATCACTACAACGGCGCCCGTAATCCGCGGGCCCAATTCCGCAAGGAAGTCGGCAAGGATGCCATCTGCAACGCGCCACTCATCGCCGGCCAACTCGGCATCTTCGACTGCTCAGGGGTCAGCGACGGTTCGGCGGCGGCCATCATCGTGCGGGCCGAGGACGCGTACAAGTACACCGACAAGCCGCTGTTCGTGAAGGCCCTGGCCTTCACTGCCGGGCCGGCTGCCGGCCCGATCGATCCCGACTACGACTACACCACGTTCCACGAGGTGTCGGCGTGTGCGCGGGATGCCTACGCCCAGGCCGGCGTCACCGATCCCCGGGCCGAGATTGCCATGGCCGAGGTGCACGACTGCTTCACGCCGACCGAGCTGGTGCTCATGGAAGACCTCGGGTTCGCCGAGCGTGGCTTGGGTTGGAAGGAAGTCCTCGCCGGGACCTACGACCTCGACGGAGATCTGCCGATCAATCCCGACGGCGGCTTGAAGAGCTTCGGGCATCCCATCGGCGCGTCGGGCCTTCGCATGCTGTTCGAGTGCTGGCTACAGCTCCGCCAGGAGGCACCGGCCGAGCGTCAGATCAAGACGGTGACCGAGGGGGGCAAGAAGCTGGGCATGACCCACAACCTCGGCGGCGCCCCCGGCGAATGCGTCAGCTTCGTCTCCATCGTCGGGAGCGAACTGGGCTAACAGCTCAGATCATCGACATTTCCTGGCTGGGCCATCGCGGCTTCGTACTCCGGAGCAGCGATGGCCCAGGTCACTTTTCGGCCCGAGCCAGAGGCGAAGACAATGCCCAGCAGACGACCGTCGTCGGCAAGTGCCGGCGCGCCGGAATCTCCGGGGGCGACGGTGCCGGAAAGCTCGAGCGCCTGGCGTTCGCCTGCACCATCGACGGAGATGGGACGCACGGCCTCCAACTCGACTGCCCGTCGCAGGACCGAGCCCCCCTCGAAGAGGGCGATCTGTACGCTGCCATCGTCAGCGAGCGCATCGGCCGACGCGAGCCGTAGGTACGATTTGCTCCCGGTGACCGCCAACAGCGCGACATCGCGCTCGACGTCGATGAAGGCCAGCCGGGCGTCGAGCTCGCCGCCGTCGGCGTTGGTCGCGACGATCTCGTCGACGTCGAGGTTGCCGTCCTCATCGACGAACCCGTGGGCCACGGTCGCCGCGAGTCCGGGGCCGATCCGAGTGGCCACCATCCCTTCGTGGGCCACACCGTTGCACCGATCGACCGAAAGGCGCACGAGAACGTCGGAGGCCTCCGGTTGGTCCTCGCTGCCCGGCGCAATCGAACAGGCGGCCGCGCAGACCGCGAGGGCAGCGGAGCGAACGCTCCGCCGCTCCAGCCTCATCGCGCCTGGGGGAACCCGAGATCGACGCCGCGTTCGGAAGGGTCGGGCCAGCGAACGGTGACCGCCTTGTAGCGCGTGTAGAACTTGACCCCTTCGGCGCCGTAGACGTGCGTGTCGCCGAACAACGAGTCCTTCCAACCCCCGAAGGAGTGGTAGGCCATCGGCACCGGAATGGGCACATTGATCCCGACCATGCCCACCTGGACATCGCGCTGGAAAAGGCGGGCGGCGCCGCCATCGTTGGTGAAGATGGCCGTGCCGTTCCCGTAGGGATTCGAGTTGACGAGTTCGATTGCCTCGGCGTACGTCTCGACCCGCATGACGGCTAGGACCGGTCCGAAGATCTCGTCCTGGTAGATCTTCATGTCCGCCGTGACGTGGTCGAACAGGCACGGGCCGAGCCAGAAGCCGCCGGGATGCCCCTCGACGGAGATGCCTCGACCATCCAGTACGAGATCGGCGCCTTCGCTCAGGCCGAGGTCGACGTAACTGCTGACGCGGTCGCGGTGCGCGGCGGTGACCAAGGCGCCCATGTCGACCGCTTCTGCCGACATCCCCGGTCCGATCCGCAGCGCGTTGGTTCGTTCGACGATGGCCGGGATCAGCCGGTCGCCGACGTCGCCGACGGCGACCACCACCGAGATCGCCATGCACCGCTCGCCCGCCGACCCGTAGCCTGCGCTCACCGCCGCGTCGGCCGCCTGACCGATGTCAGCGTCGGGGAGCACGAGCATGTGATTCTTGGCCCCACCCAGTGCTTGGACCCGCTTACCGTTGGCCGTTGCCCGCTGGTAGATGTGTTTGGCGATGGGGGTCGATCCGACGAAGCTGACGGCGCTGACATCAGGATGATCGAGCAGGCCGTTGACCGCGGCCGCGTCGCCGTGCAACACGTTGAGCACACCCGGCGGGAGGCCCGCTTCGCTGAACAGTTCGGCCAGCAGCATGCCACCGGCCGGGTCCTTCTCGGAAGGCTTGAGGACGAAGGTGTTGCCGCAGGCGATGGCCATGGGGATCATCCACATGGGGACCATGACCGGGAAGTTGAACGGGGTGATGCCGACGACGACGCCCAACGGTTGACGCACGCTGAAGGCATCAACCGACGTCGAGACGTCGGGCGTCATCTCGCCGCGAAGGAGGTGCGGGATGCCACACGCGAACTCGGCCACCTCGATGCCTCGTTGCACCTCGCCCAACGCGTCGGCGAAGACCTTGCCGTGCTGGGTGGTGATGGCCTCGGCCAGGCGATCGCGGTTGGCGTCGAGCAATTGCCGGAACCGGAACATGACCTCGGTTCGCTTGGCCAGGGATGCATCACGCCACTGGGCAAAGGCGGTGGCGGCGCTCGCCACCGCAGCACCGACGTCGGCCGCCGCGGCCAGTCCGACTTCGGCAATCTGTTCGCCCGTGGCCGGATTGGTCACGGGCGCCCGGTCGTCGGTGCCGTTGGCGACGCGGCGCCCATCGATCCAGTGGTCGATTGTGATCACGGACCTGTTTGTCATGGCCGAAGTGTACGCCCGTACGAGGCCTCGGCCCGGTCTCGCTCAGCCCGGGGTATAGACCGCGCCACCGTCGATCTTGAGAATGGCGCCGGTGGTGTAGCTGGAGGCATCGCTGGCGAAGTAGAGCGCAGCGCCCACGACCTCCTCGGGCTGGCCTCCTCGCTGCAGCGCGATGGTAGTCTTGGCCGTTTTGGCGAACTCGTCGAGGTCCCACGCCTTGGCGATGTCGGTGAGGAACGGCCCGGGCATGATGCAGTTCACCCGCACGGTCGGCGCGTACTCGCGGGCCATCGCCAGCGTCAGGGCGTGCAAACCGGCCTTGGCTGCTCCGTACGTCGCCTCGTTCGGCGTCGGGCGAACGGCGGCGACCGAACTCACGTTGATGATCGAACCACCCTTGTCCTTGGCCATCCGGTCGCCGAAGAGGGCCATGAGACGGAACGGGCCCTTCAGGTTGACGTCGAGCACCTTGTCGTAGAGGTCCTCGGAGATCTCGGCGATCGAGGGATACAGGGGCGACATACCGGCGTTGTTGACCAGGATGTCGCAGGTGCCGAACTCGTCGTAGACCCGCTCGGCCAGTTGATTGCACTGGTCCCAGTAGCCGACATGACACTCGACCGGCAGTGCCGAGCGGCCCGTCGTCTCGCGGATCTCGGTCGCCAGTGCTTCGCAGGCGGCCAGCTTGCGGCTGGCGATGACGACGTCGGCGCCGCACTCGGCGAAGGCTCGGATCATCTCGGCGCCCATGCCGCGACTTCCCCCGGTCACCACTGCAACTTTCCCTGACAGATCGACGCGCAGGCTCAAAGAAGACATGACCGCAAGCTAGCAGGGTGCTGAAATTCGGTTGGGGTGCTCGCGTTCGTCGCCTGGATGGAAAAGAATGGGGGTGATGCGTGGAGTCCCTGAGCGTCAGTTGTCGATGTCGTCGTTGTCGACGGAGGATCTGATCCCGTCGGATCATCCGATCCGGCGGATCCGGGTCGTGGTGGATGAGGTGTTGGCGGGTATGGGCGCCGAGTTCGACGGTATGCACGCGGCGGCGGGGCGGCGGTCGGTGCCGCCGGAGACCCTGTTGAAGGCGACGGTGTTGATGGCGATGTACTCGATCCGCTCGGAGCGGGCGTTCTGTGAACGGCTGAACTACGACATGCTGTTCAAATGGTTCCTCGATTTGGCGATCGACGAGCGGGCGTTCGATCCGACGACGTTCACCAAGAACCGGGTCCGCCTGTTGGAACATGAGATCGCTGACCGGTTCTTCGTAGCCGTGGTCGCCCAGGCGAAGTTGCGTCGTTACACGTCTTCAAGGGCCAGAAACGGTCGGACGCGACGCACACGTCGACGACGGATCCCGAGGCGATGCTGTTCCGCAAGTCGCACAACACCGCGGCGGAGTTGTCGTACATGGGGCATCTGTTGATCGAGAACCGGTCAGCGTTGATTGTCGACGCCGAGTTGACGCAGGCGACCGGCTACGCCGAACGCCAGGCAGCGACTGTCATGCTGGCCCGCCTGCCGAAAGCGAAGCGGCGGCGGACGGTGGCCGCGGACAAGGGCTATGACACCAGAGACTTCGTCGCTGGTGTCAGGGAACTCGGGTTCACGCCGCATGTCGCGCAGAACAGGAGCAACCGGCGCTCGGCGATCGATGGGCGGACGACCCGGCATGCCGGTCATGTGGTGTCGCAGCGGATCCGTAAACGGGTCGAGGAACCCTTCGGTTGGATCGAAACCGTCGGCGCTGGCCGCAAGGTCCGCTACATCGGCCAAGAACGGAACCGGGCCTGGTTCAAAATGGAGGCCGCGGTCTACAACCTCATCAGGATCTGCGCCCTCGACGCCGCCGCCGCCTGAACCCGGCAACGATCGGGCCATCCCCCACCCCGGGGTGGGGGACACCAACCCCGACCCACCCCGAAACACCACCCACAACAGCCGATCAGACCCGCCGAGACTCACCCCACGCCACGGGCCCCGCTTTTCCGCATCCTGCTAGTGCAACACTGTCATCCCGACACTGTCATCCCGACACTGTCACCCCAAGACTGTCACCCCAAGACCATGCAGCCGTCCTGGACGGCTGGCTGTCCGGCCTCGTTGAGGACCTCGAAGGGAACCGTGCGCCGCCCATCGCTCGTCGAGTTCGCGGGCCAGACCTTGACGGTCAAGGTCGAAGGCAAGGGCACCATGGCGGCAAATCGTCCGGCGATTCGCCGGACCTGGGCCGGATCGTTGGCCGCCTCGGATGCCACGATGATCGAGACGGCGTGGGCCAGGTTGGCGGTGCCGTGCAGGATGATCTCGCTCAGGCCTGCTGCCATCGCGACGAGAGGGTCGGTGTGGATCGGGTTCCAGATGCGGGCGCACTCGGTGTAGACGTGGGCCGCTCCGGCAACGAGCGGCACCCGATGGATCGTTGGCTCACCCCGGCGCTCGTTACCCTCGATGGCGGGTGGGGGAGCGGGGTCGGGCTGCGGATCGCCCGAGGCCGGGACCCCGAGGTAGATCGAGCCCTGGGTGGTCGACGCGACCGGTTGCCCGGTGGAGTCGACCGTCTCGAGTCGCATGGTGGAGAACGCTCCAGGGCGTTTGTCGACCAGTCCAACGATCTCGAGGGTGGTCGAAAGGCGGTCGCCCGGTTGCACGAGTCGGTGGATCGTCACGTCATGTGTGGCGTGGACGCCCGTGATCACCTCAGCTCGGGTCACCCCGGCCGTCTCGGAGAGCTCGCGGGATGCCACGATCACGGGCCATTCGGGGCACACCGCGAACAATGGGTGGGCCACGACCCCCTCGGGTCGGGTGGTGTCGAGGTAGCAGGGCTGATGATCGCCGAGACCGGCGGCGTAGGACATCGTCCAGCGCAGGTCGACGTCGTGCACCACGGGTCCGAGGGTCATGCCGACGAGCGAGGGGGGAATGGACATGAAGTCTCATCTTCCGTTCTGGGAGAAGTGTTGCCAGTCCTTCAGCGTGGTCCAATGTCCGCCCCACCGCCAGCCGATCGCGGCGAAGGCCTCGACCACGGTGTCGCCGTCGGTGATCATCCCCGGTCGGTGGACCGACCGGTCGACGGAGGCAGCCGCGAGCTCGGGTAGTACCAGCGATCCCTTGACATAGGGGTTGTGGAACGAGTTGATGTCGATGGCCAATCCGTACGCGTGTTGAGAGAACGACGAACCTCCGGTCACGGCGCGGCACACGAAGCTTCCGGTGTTGTTGCCATCGCCCGTCGGCTCGGCGTCGAGGTCGGCCATGGTCACGATGCGCATCTCCTCCAGGGGAAAGCCCGCGTCCCACAGTTGCTCGAAGACGCTCACGATGTCCTCGGCGACGGCCGCGGCGACGATGAGCTCGCCCGTGTGGGCCAGGCCGTCGAACCCCCGGAAGGAGACTCGGACGTAGCGGAGGTCGGCCACCGCGACCGGGCAACCCTCGCGCCACGTCGACCGGGCCAGAGGATCACCGGCCAGCACCTCGATGCTCGACGCGAACTCGTCGGCGGAAGGAGGCGGCAACGTGTCGACGGTCGAGATCCGGCGGTCCACCAACTCCGGCGGTGTCGGCCCCCCGATACCGAAGCCCGCTCCGTCGGTGGGAAGCGGTCGTTGCCCGAGCCAGTCGGGCCGGGTCGGTCGGGGCCGGTCTGGGTTCGACGGTGGGCTGGTGGTCGGTGGGCTGGTGGTCGGTGGGCTGGCCGGCAGGATCGTCGTTGGGCGCTCGACCGATCGGGAGGTTTCGACGGCGATGGACTCGGGCCGTGAGCACGCGCAGCTGAAGACGAGGACGCCGACGAGCGCTGCGCCCATCAGGAATCGTGGGGCCACGGCCGGAACAGTACCGCTCAACTCGTGCGGGACGCGGCCGACGGGGGGACAGAGGCACCCTCCACAGGGTGTCGACAAACTCTCATGGCCTTCCGTAGAAGCATCGAACCAACACATCCGGGTCATCCGCCGGTAGAGGACACCCACGTCGATGGGCTCACCGGCCTGCCCGACCGGTGGCAGGTCGAGAGCTGGGTGTCGCATCATCCGTCACGCAATCGCCGCACCGGTGACCGATTCGGCTTCTTCCTGATCTCGGTGGCGAACCTGGCCGAGATCAACGGTGGCTACGGAAGCGCAGTCGGCGACGAAGTCCTCCAGGCCGTTGCTGGTAGAAGTGGAATCGGCGCTGGCCGAGGCCCGCATCCAGGGCCACGATCGTCTGATCATCCGCGATGAGGCCTATGGCATGCGCCGCAAGCCCGAGGTCCTCTCGGTTCGACTACAACGGGCGTTCGACAACGAGGAGTTCCAGCTCTACTACCAGCCGATCGTGTCGCTGATCACCGGCACCCTGGTCGGCTTCGAGGCGATGCTGCGCTGGCTCTCGCCCGATGCCGGACCGACCGGCGCCGAACTCATCGCCCCTGGTGTGTTCCTCGATGCGCTTCGGGCCTCTCCGATCGTCGTCCCGCTGCACGCCTGGATCTTACGGGAATGCGTCCGTCAGGTGAGTACGTGGAGCCGGCGTCTGAACATCCCGAATCTGTTCGGCGCCACCAATCTCGATCCCAGCTTCATTCGTGACGAACGATTCTTCCCTGTCGTCATGAGCGCCATTCGCGAGATGAATGTGCGACCAACGCAGGTGTTGTTGGATCTGAACGGAACGACCGCCGGCCCCCAGATCAATCTGCTCTGGCCCCACCTCGCGGCGCTCAAGGCCGAAGGTGTCGGCATCGCGCTCGAGGACTTCGGCGTCGGCTTCGGCTCGCCCGATCTCCTCCGCCGGTGCCGTTCCGATGTCATCAGACTCCCGAGGGTGCTTGTCGGCGGTCTCGGTTTGGCCGAAGAAGATCGGATCATCGTTGGCGGCCTCATCCGGTTGGCCCACGAACTCGGTTGCTACGTGATCGCCGAGGGCGTCGAGAACGAGAACGCCGCCCGAATCCTTCGCGAGCTGGGCTGTGACCTGGCCCAGGGCTTCTTGTTCGGCAGGCCGGCACCGGACGCCGAGATCAGCCGCGATCTCGATGACTACGTCGCGTTGGCTCGGAAGCGTGGGGCCCAACCCGACACCGGCATTCCTGCCAATGAGTTCATGAACTTCGATTGGGCAGGAGAGCAGGGTTCCGCCGTCTGATCGGCGCGACCTATCGGGCGACTTGTTCAGCCAGCGCGGCTCGGACGCTGGCCGCGACACCGGCACCGTCGAGCCCGAGCCCGGCCAGGATGTCGTCGGCCTTGCCATGCTGTAGGTAGGTGGTGGGTACGCCCAACACCCGGACCTCGCTGGTCTGGAGCGTCGTGGCGACGATTGCTCCGATCCCGCCGTCCCGGAGTCCGTCCTCGATGGTGACGACCAGCCGGTGTTCGGCGGCATCGGCGAGCATTGTGGGATCGAGTGGCTTCACCACACGCGGATCCCACACCGTGACCGAGACGCCGTCGGCGGCCAGGAGATCTGCGGCCTGCTGGGCCGCCGCGAGCATCTTGCCGACACCGATCAGACAGACGTCGCTGCCGCGACGTTCGAGGCGGGCGCTGAGCCCTCGTCCGACCTGATCGTCGCCGACCGAGGGAGCCGCGGTCTTCGGCCATCGTATGCACACGGGTCCGGTTTTGATGTTGTAGGCGTCGAGCATCATCTGCTGGAGCTCTTGGTAGGACGATGGGCAGAGGATCGTCATGCCGGGAACCTTGGACAGAAGAACCAGGTCGAGGATGCCGTTGTGCGAGGGGCCGTCGTTACCGGTGACGCCGGCCCGGTCGAGACAGAAGATGACCGGCAGCCCGTGCAGGCCGACATCGAGGTTGGCCTGATCGAAGGCGCGGGTGAGGAAGGTCGAGTACAGGGCGACCACCGGTCGTAGGCCGCCCATGGCCATGCCCGCGGCGTACGTGACGGCGTGCTGTTCCGCGATGCCGACGTCGAAGGTCCGATCGGCGAAGCGCTCCATGAACGGCAACAGCCCAGTCGAATCGGGCATTGCGGCGGTGATGGCGACGAGGTCATCGTGCTGATCGGCCAGCTTGGTCAGCGTCTCGGTGAAGGCAGCGGTGTAGCTCTCGGGCTTCATGCCACCCATGTCGTGCATGTTCTTGATGGGGTCGTTCAGGGCCGGGGCGTAGCCACGACCCTTCTGGGTGAACACGTGGAGGACGACCGGACCGTCGAAGTGGGCGGCGTTGCGCAGCGCCGTCTCGAGTTCGGCGATGTTGTGCCCGTCGAAGGGACCCATGTAACGAACGCCGAGCGGCTCGAAGAACGACTTTGGCTCGAGGGCCTCGCGGATGGCCGCCTTCGACGCGTTGATGCCCAGGTTGGAGTACTTGCCGACCAGCGGCAGCTTGGAGGTCCAACGCTCGAACCGACGTTGACGCTGCATGTAGACCGGGTTGGATCTGATCTTCACCAGACTTTCCGACAGCAACGAGACCGTCGGCGCGTAGCTTCGGCCATTGTCGTTGAGGATGATCGTGACGTTCCTGCCCGAGTGCCCGAGGTTGTTGAGCCCTTCGAAGGCCATGCCGCCGGTCATCGATCCGTCGCCGAGCACGGCAACGATCCTGCGATCCGACACTCCCTGGCTGTCGAACGCGGTGGCCAGGCCATGGGCGTAGCCGAGGACGGTCGAGGCGTGGCTGTTCTCGATCCAGTCGTGCGCCGACTCGCCGCGGCTCGGGTACCCGGACAGTCCCCCTCCCTGCCGGAGCGTCGAGAAGGCGCCCGTGCGGCCGGTCAGCATCTTGTGGGGATACGTCTGGTGCCCTGTGTCCCACAGGATGATGTCCCTGGGTGAGTCGAGGACTCGGTGCAACGCGACCGTGAGTTCGACGGCCCCCAGGTTCGAGCCGAGATGCCCGTCGCTGAGGTGGTTGACCGTGTCGACGATGAACTGGCGGATCTCCTGGCAGAGTGCGCTCAGCTGGTCGGCGCCGAGTTGACGAAGCGCTTCAGGGGAGTCGACTCGGGCCAGGAGAGGTGACGGTACCGGAACCATTGAGCGCCAACGCTACTCGCACTTGGAGAGGAAAATGGCTTCGTCTACGACCACTCGGACCACCTTGCCCACGGCGACGAGACCCCGATCGTCGTGGGCCGCGACGGTGAAATAGCAACGTCGGCCCTTGATCTTCTCGATGGTCGCCTCGGCCCGTACGACTCGGCCGATCGGGCTCGGCGCGACGTGGTCGAGACGCACTTCGACGCCGACCGAGGTGGTGCCGGGGTCCAGCGTCGGCCCGATCGCGAGCACGGTGGCCTCTTCACACCATGCCAACAGACGCGGTGTCGCGAGCACCGGAACAGAGCCGGATCCGAGGGCCGCTGCTGTGTCGAGATCGGAGACCTCATGACTCACTGTTGCCGTTGCGCCGGTGTTCATATGCCCGTTCTCATGCGGCCCGGTTTCATGCGGTACACGGTACGAGGATGGCGGCGTGAATACGCCGATCGGCCGAGAGGCCAAGGGACGCTACTCTCTGACCGTGGATCTACGTGACGCGTTGGACGAAGTGACCATCAACCGGGTGCTCGGCGCAGCGCTGGCCGCCGGTGCCGACTTCGCCGAGATCTTCGCTGAGGATGCCGAGCGAAGCTCGGTGCATTTCGACGACGGGCGCATCGAGACGCTGGCTTCGTCACGGGACGTCGGCGTCGGCATTCGGGTCATCACCGGCACCAGGACCGGATTCGCCCACACGGCTGACCTGGGTATCGACAGCCTGCTTCGTGCGGCCCGCGCGGCGGCCGAGGCGGCCCGGGGCACCGGTCCGGCCCGAAGCGTTGCGGTCACTTCGACCACGGTCACCTCAGCTCGGG
>JAQCHM010000460.1 GCA_027730885.1 Actinomycetota bacterium
TCAGGCGCCGATCTCGATCCGGGCGTGCAGCGGCGGATGATCGCCCATGAGCGAGCGCACGGCTTGCTCGGCATCAGCCAATCCGAACGCGTCGCTTGCGAGCCGGTCGAAGGGCCAGCGCTGTGACTCGATCAGCTCGATGGCGTACTGCATGGACGACAGCGCACGCGAGACGACACCGCGGATGGTGACCTGCTTCGCCGCGATCTGATCGACCGGAACGGGTGCAGTGCGTCCCGGACCCTTGAGGCCGGCGAGAACGATCATGCCCTTCTGCGCCACCATGGCAATCGCATCGACGACGGAGTCGACCGAGCCTGGTGTCGTGTCGATGACGAGCTGCGGTGCCCTACCGAGGGCATCGACGACGGCGCCCGCGACGTTCCCGCCCGAAACGTCGAGCGTGGCGTCAGCTCCGAGTTCCCGCGCCATCGCCAGGCGCTCGCCGTCCCTGGTCAGTCCGGTGACGGCGATCGGTCCTGCCCCCGCCGCTTTGCACGCGATGAGCGTGGCCAGCCCACGCGGACCCGGTCCGAGGATCGCGACCGACATCCCGGCACGAACACCGCCGAGCTCGATCGCCCAGTCGACGCCGTTCGACATGACGTTGAAGAGCGACGCCGCCCCCACGCTCAGATCCAGTGACACCGGGAGCACCATCGCCTCGGGTGCCAGGTAGAGGTGCGTCGCGAACCCACCCCACAGCCCGGGGCTGACATCGGGCGATCTGAAGCCATAGATCGCGCTGTCGGAGAACTCCGGTGCCGTGCACCCGCGAAGGCCCGCTCGACAGGTGCGGCACCTGCCGCAGGTGAGCGTCGAGTGAACGGCGACCCGATCGCCCTCCTTCACGGCCCACTTGGCGCTCGCCCCGTCACCGATCCGGATGATCCTGCCGAGCGGCTCGTGACCCGGCACGATCGGGTACGACCTGTTCGGGCCCCCTTCGAAGACTTCGACGTCGGTACCACAGATGCCGCACGCCTCGAGTTCGAGCAGCGCGTCGTCGAACCCGATCTCGGGCAACGGTAACTCGCGCAGCTCGTAGGTCTCGGGGGCTGTCTGCACAACGGCCGTCGCCATGTCTGTCATATCTTGTCTCCTCGTCGTTGGTCGTATCGGTCGGGTGTGAGTGCGTCCGACCCGTCATCGAAGCGGGCGGAAGAAGTCACGGATGCTTTCCGCCACGAGATCGGGTTCCTCCCACGACGCAAAGTGTCCACCGCTCGCCAGATCGACCCAGTGATGCACGTCATGGGATCGCTCGACGGTCTCGCGCGGCACCTGCTTGGGTGGAAAGTTCGGTCGATCGCGCGCCATCGCGACGCCGGTCGGAACCATCAGTCGTCGGCCCGGCTCGACCGGCGGATCGTGGTGGACCCGTTCGTAGTACATCCGAATCGACGAGGCGATCGACCCTGTCGCCCAGTACCAGGTGGCCGTGGTCAGCAGGTCGTCGTACGAGTAGCGCTTCGTGATATCGCCATCGCAGTCACTCCAGGTGCGGAATTTCTCGACCAGCCACGACGCCAGTCCGGCCGGCGAATCGGTGAGTGCATGGCCGAGCGACTGCGGCTTGGTTCGGTGCAGCGCCGCGTAGGCGCCTTCGGACGCCCCCCACTGTGCGGACCGCGATCGATAGGCCAACTCGGCTTCGCTCGCCGGCGCACCGGGAGGCTCGAACGACGGCGCTGGCATGAGGTTGGGGGCGTGCGTGTGATATCCGACGATCAGGTCCGGATGTTCGAGCGCGATCCATCCGTTGACGAACGTTCCGGCCCCGGTGCTGTGGAGTGCGAGCCGGTCATAGCCCAGCCCCTCGACGACGAACCGCCTGATCACGTCAGCCGCCGCGTAGTAACCACTCCCCGGTGGGAGCGGATCGGAGTACCCGAAGCCCGGGAACGACGGGACGACAACATGGAACGCGTCGGCCGGATCACCGCCGAAACGGGCCGGGTGTGCGAGTCGTTCGGCGAGCCTGATCATCTCGAGATAGCCACTCGGCCAGCCATGGGCGAGCACGATCGGAAGGGGATCGTCGCCGACACCTACGAGGTGGACCGCATGCAAGCGCCGCCCGTCGATGTCGGCGGTCACCTGGTCGAGTTCGTTGAGCCGACGCTCTTGCAGACGCCAGTCGAATCGCTCGCGCCAGTAGTGGACCAGATCGGACAGGAAGCCTGCCTTGGTCCCGTAGGACCAGTCATCAGCGGCGGGAGGAAGGTCGTCGGCAAGACGCGTGAGCTCCAGCCGTTGTGCAAGATCGTCGAGGACGTTCTCCGACACCTCGATCTCGAATGCCCTCAGTTGCACCGTCCCTCACTCCCGATCCGTCCGGATGATCACAGATCGCCCGGACCGTGTCAATCAGCGATGCCGCCCAGCGGCACCGGCACGCTCTCACAGAAGCGGACGGGTTGCCGGCTCTAGTCGATACTGCGGAATCGCGGTACGAAGGCGAGGAAGGCAACCGTCGCGAGGATCAACCCCGCACCGAGCGTGAAGATGGCCGTCTGAGCTCCCACGCTCTCCATGTAGAGACTGACGGCGAACGTGCCGACCGACATCAGGCTGAACTGCATCATGTAGATCGCCATCACCCGTCCCCGATAGTCGTTCTGGACATATTCCTGAACGAGGATCTGACCCAACGAGATGCGGCCCGCTGATCCGATGCCGACAATGAGGATGGCAATCCAGGCGAGCCAGTAGGTAC
>JAQCHM010000461.1 GCA_027730885.1 Actinomycetota bacterium
TTTTCAGCGTCGGTGAGTCCGCGGGGTAGACGGAGGCAGGATGCCGGACGGTCGGCATGTACCACCTGGCATGGGAGATCTCGACGCTGTCCGAAGTGATCGGGCTCCGTCTGGCCATGCAGAACACAGGTGCACTGGTTGGCGAGAGCGATCACGGTGTCTCCAAGAGCTTGTACTGCCAGGATCCCGACGGTCTCGAGTTCGAGCTGATGTGGGCGGTGCCATCCGAACTCCTGACCCCCGAGGACGAGAAGATCACGACACGGGCGATCGACTGGAACCGGACGGTCGAGCGCTTCGGCGCCGACACCCCGGGCCGAGGCACCTACGCGAGGGTCGGCTGAGCGCCGAAGCGAATCAGCCGAGGAGGTCGGTGACGGTGTCGATCCACAACTGGGTAGACAACCGCAACGACTCGACATCGACCCGTTCGTCGTTACCGTGAAATCGACGCGAGAACTCGCCGGAGTCCAAGTCGGGGCTCATCAGCCCAGCACCGTAAGCGATGGATCCGAGGTCGCGGAACACTCGTGCGTCGGTGAACCCGACCGACAACGTGGGGCTGAGCCGAGCCGACCCGAAGGGGTTGTTGACCGCCTTTTGCAGGGAGTCCCACAGCGGGGTGTCGAGGCGGCTCATGGTCGACATGTCGTTCATGATGACCTCGACCTCAACCTTGTCGGCGAGGTCGCCGAGCGCTGATCGCAAATGAGCCTCGACCTCGGCCGGCGTCTCGCCCGGCAGGGTCCGGATGTCGACGTTCAGTTCGACGTTGTCGGGAATGACGTTGGTCTTTGCCTCGCGCCCGGTGTCGAGCACGTTGCACGAGAAGGTGGTGTGTGTGCAGGAGTACAGGTGGGAGGCGGTGCCGGCGTTGGGCATGGATCGCAGCGTCTCATCCAGCTTCACAGGATCGAGCATGGCCGCAGCCTGTTCAGGGGGCAGACCCATGGCATCGACCCGCTCGCGCCAGAGCTCATGGAAACGGGCTGGCGGGCTGTAGTCACTGATGCGTTGGATGACGGCCGCGGCTTGGACCAACGCATTGTCCTTGCGGAACGGCATCGAGCCATGACCGGGGACGCCCCGGATGCGAAGTTTTCGCCAGGCAACGCCCTTCTCCCCCACCGTGACCGAGACGGTGTGGTCGTTGCCGTTGCCGCCGGCATGCAGACCGCCGTTCTCGGTGAGGACGTAGTCGGCCCGGATGGCATCGGGGTGATGGTCGGCCATCCACCGGGCACCGTGGGCGCTACCCGATTCCTCGTCGGCCACCGCGAAGTAGATCAGGTCGCCGCGCGGCGAGAAGTTGCTGCGAGCCAGATGTCGGAAGGCGACGGCCATCGACGAGGTGATGTTGAGCATGTCGACCGCTCCCCTGCCCCAGACCTCGTCGACTCCCGCGGCCGACGTGACGAGTTCGCCCCCGAACGGGTCACGGCTCCAGCCATCGGGATTGACCGGCACCACATCGGTGTGTCCCATGAGGCAGAGGCTCGGAGCGGACGGATCGGTGCCCTGGATCCGCGACACCAGCGAGACCCGGCCTGGCGTCGGCTCGAATCGCTCGATGGCCAGGCCGGCGCCTTCGAGGAACGACTGGAGCGTGTCAGCGCTTCGGACCTCGTGCCCGGAATGAGCGTGCCCATCGTTGACGCACGCGTTGCGAATCAGCGCTTGGAGAAGTTCGACGGTCTGTCCGGTGAGCTGGTCGGCCATCGGTGCAGTCTGTCATTGTCCGAACAGGTTGTCCTGATCGACTCAGCGAAGCTGGGCCGGTCACCGGCGCTACTTCATCAGCGCCAACAGCCGGCGCTCGCGTTCCAGGGGCTCGTGCCGCTGCGCTGCCATGTGAGGAGGGCCGCTTCGTCCTGCTGTGCGTTGGTCGCGAGGTGAGCTTCGGCGACCCCGTACCGGTACGAGTGACCATAGAAACGCCAGCTCGACTTCAGGAACTGGTAGGCGCCCCGAGCGGACGAAAACCGATTGGCTGCCTGGTAGTAGTCGTTGGACTCGCACTTACGGATGCGGAGCAGGACCGGCGGGACGTGGACGCCGTGCCCGGCATCGACCCAACCTGGAGGCACAGCCGCAAGGGCAGCCGCTGGCGCCGGCGGAATGGGTGGCGCCACGGTTCCGGTGATCCGGATGTGCTCCAACGAATCCGAGATGGCGACGACGGCCATCGGAAGACGCTGCTGGATCCAGAATTCATTCCCGCCCTGGTCGGGCGCGCGCTCGAGCGCTCGGTGGTAGGCATCGATGATGGGGTCACCGGTCGAAGATGACGCGGCCTCAGCTGTCCCGAGGAACATGACAGCGACGTCCTGGACAGATTCTCCTGCTGCCAAACGATTGGTCCAGTAGTTGAGACCCTCGGCGTCCGGCGAACGCCCCAGCGCCGTTCGGTAGAGCCGGATGACCTGATGGTTGTAAGCCGTCAGATCGCTTTCGGCGAGCGCCGGCGTACCCGTGAGTTGCAGGGCTGCCAGCAGAAGCGCGAATGCGGGCAGCAGGGCTACCGCCTTCACGAACTTCGAGTTGACGTACTTCGAACTGATTTTCAGGGTCACGAGACACCTCCAACGTCAGGGCCCGAACAAACGGAACCGCTCAGCGCGCGTCAAGCAGGAACAGCGCAGCGAGAGCGATGGATGCGTGACATCCGGGATGCGCAACACGGGGGCAAGTAGCCGCGGCAGGAGCGAATCGCAAGAC
>JAQCHM010000024.1 GCA_027730885.1 Actinomycetota bacterium
CCAGACCTCGGTCGACCAGCGGCCGCACCAGCCGGCCGCTGCCCACCCCGAGTTCCAGAACCGGTCCCGGCCCCACCCGCCTGGAAACGAACTCGGCCGTCGCTTCGGGGTCGGAGATGTCCCGATACCAGTCGTCGTAGACGTCGGCGAAGCTGTCGCCGTAGGTTTCGGGGCCGAAGTGTGTCACCGGTCTGTGGTAGCACAGGTGGCCCGGGGGAGCCATCAGCTCGACGGTACCGAGGGTGCGCGAGACTCCGTCGGTGCGATGGGAGAGTCCGGACGGTGGCGTCGGCGTCGGCGTCGGAGGCCCCGTGACGCCCATCACGCATGGCCCGCTGCCGGTCATCGATCTGCTCGATGGTGCGTTCGCCGCGATTCGCCATCGACCGCGTACCTTGCTCAGCATCGTCGCAGTGATCGTCCTGCCGTTTGCCTTCCTCGAGGGGTACCTGTCGCGTGGTGTCCTCGGCGGAGCGGGGCTGGGCGACGTGTTCGACGACCCGACGCTGATCCAGAGCGCGAGCGGCCAAGGCCAATTCGGCGGCCTGATTGTGCAGCTGCTCGACTTGGCCCAGATCGCCATCGTCGGTGTGCCCGTCAGTCGGGTGATCGGCGGTTGGCTCGAAGGCAAGGAGACCGGGGTACGTGAGGCCCTGTGGTACCTGGTCCGGCGTGGCTGGGTCGTGCTTGTGGCCTGCGTGTTGAACCACGTCGCCCAGGCCATCGGGTTCATCCTGCTGGTCTTTCCCAGCTTGGCTGTCATGCTGCTGTTCTCGTTGACGTCCCCCGTCATCGCCCTCGAACCTCACCATGGTCCGGTCGAGGCGCTGAGTCGGTCGTGGAGGCTGGTTCGGCGCCGCTTCGGCTCGGTGTTCGCCGTCGTGGCCCTGACCGGCATCGTCGGCTACGGGGTCTCCAACGCGGTCGAATTGCTACCGGGCGTCGTGTCGCTGATCATCGGCACCGACCGGGCCTGGCCGCTCATCTCGGTCGCAGCGATGTTGTCATCGCTGGTGTTGATGCCCTTCACCAGCGGTGCGATGGCACTCCTCTATCTCGACATCCGGTTCAGGACCGAAGGTCTGGACATCGAGACTCGGCTCCGCAACGCGACCCGTGAGACCGATGGCCGATTTTGAGGTTGCGGCCACCGCCGAGGAGAACCGGCAGAAGGCCGATGAGATCCTGGCCAGGCCCGAATACCAGGAAGCCAAGCCGTCGCTCGTCGAACGGGCGTTCAGCTGGATCATCGAGAAGTTCGCCGAGGCCCTCGGCGGTCTTACGGGCAGCCTGCCCGGCGGATCGGTCCTGGGTTGGTTCGTCGTGGCCGCCGTGCTCGCCGGCTTGGGCTACATGGTGTGGAAGGTCTACCCCCGCGGCTCGATCCGCCGGGTCGGCGACGACGTCGAGCCGGTCATCGCCGAGTCCCAAGGGCGCATCAGCCGTGCGGTATGGCTCGAGCGCGCCGCTGCAGCCGAAGCGGCGGGGGAGTGGCGGGAGGCGACCATGGCCCGGTACCGAGCGCTGGTCGCCGGCCTCATCGATCGGGACGAACTGGACGACGCACCCGGAACGACGACCGGCGAGTACACCCGCTCCTTCGCCGGAAGTGAACAACGCTCGTCGGCGTTCCGATCGGTGACTCGACGATTCGAGGACGTCTGGTACGGCGGCGCCCCGGTTGACCAAGCCGACCCGAGCACGGTCCGACGGGCCGATGACGACGTGTTGAGCGGCCGATGAATCGCCGTTCGTCGATGTTCTTCCTCGCTCTGGGCGCCGCGCTCGTCGTGGTCGCGCTCGTGCTCGGCCGCAACGGCGACGGTCCCCCGCTCGACCCGGCCTCAACCGGGCCGCTCGGAACCCACGCCATGTTCACGATGCTGGGAGAGCTGGGTAGCGGGTATGACCTCGGGCTACCCGATGATGGTGACGAGGTCGCCCTCCTGCTCGCCGGTGAGCTGGACGCCGACCAGGTCGACGCCCTCGACACGTGGATCAGGCGCGGGGGTCGTCTGGTCGTCTCGTCACCGGGCACCGCGTTCTCGGGGGGCTTGTCCACGCTGGTTTCCTTCGATCAGCTTGGGAGTGGTGGCTGTGGGCTGGAGGGTTTCGAGGATGTGGTCGAGTTGGAGGCGCCGAGCTTCGGCACCTTCGCGGTCGATGTCTCCACCGAGGGCTGCTTCGGGGTCGGGGGCTTCGCCTACCTCGTTCGGGAGGAGGTTGGTGCGGGCGAGATCGTCGCGCTTGGTGGCGCCGCGCCTTTCACCAACGAGCTTCTCGGCGAGGCCGACAACGCGGTCCTCGCTGTCCGCCTCCTCGGTCCCCAACTCGGCCCTTCCCGCGTTGCGGACGACGCCGACCTGCCGGACATCGCGGTGATCTATGACCCGTCAGCCACCGTCGTGGCCGGTGGAGAATCGTTGCTGAGCCTGATCCCTGGTCGGATCCGGTGGTTGGGCTGGCAGCTGCTGGCCGCGTTCGGAGTCTTCGTATTCTGGAAGGCGCGCCGCTTCGGGCGGGTGGTCGATGAGCCCCAGCCGGTGGAATTGCCGGGGTCGTTGCTCGTGCTGTCGTCGGGCGAACTGCGCCGGCGGTCGGCCGGCTACGACGTCGCCATCGCGGCCATCCGCCGCGACACTGAGACACGGCTCCGCGCCGCCCACCGTGTTCCGGCGGAGGTGCCGACCGAACGACTGGTTGCCGATCTCTTCCAGCGGCATGGGCTGAGCGAGGCCGCCTTGCGTCGAGCGCTCCTCGAACCCCTCCCGCCGGAACCCGATGGTTTGGTGTCGCTGACCGTCGCCGTGGATCAACTGAACATGGTCGATCAAAAACAGGTCGATCAATTGAAGAGAGTAGGAGCGCCATGACCGCTGATATCGGGACTGATGTGGGATCCTCCGATGCCCGCGCCCCGTTCCACGCCATCAGGCACGAGGTGGGCAAGATCGTCGTCGGCCAGTCGGGGGTGCTGTCCGGTCTGCTGTGTGCGTTGCTGGCCGAGGGCCATGTACTGCTCGAGGGGGTGCCCGGTGTCGCCAAGACATTGTTGGTCAAATCGCTTGCGGCATCCCTCCACCTCGAGGCGACGCGTGTGCAGTTCACTCCCGACCTGATGCCCTCCGACGTGCTGGGTCAGATGATCTTCGACCAGGGCGAGTTCCGCTATCGACCGGGGCCGGTGTTCACCAACCTGCTCCTGGCTGACGAGATCAATCGAACGCCACCCAAGACCCAGGCTGCGCTCCTCGAAGCGATGGAGGAAAGGCAAGTCTCGACCGATGGCGTCGCCCGTCCGCTTCCCAACCCCTTCATGGTCGTCGCCACCCAGAACCCGGTCGACTACGAGGGCACCTATCCGCTCCCCGAGGCCCAGCTCGACCGGTTCCTGTTCAAACTGATGGTCGACTACCCCCAACCCGACGAGGAACTCGAGGTGCTCCGCCGGCACCACCGCGGTCTCGACCCCCACGACCCGATCGGTGCCGGTGTCCTCGCCGTCGCCGGTGTCGAGAGTCTGACCGTTGCGCGGCGGGAGGTCGGGAACATCGGGGTCGAGGAGAACGTGCTCGCCTACATCGTCGCACTGGTGCGGGCGACCAGGCAGGCGCCGTCGCTGAGTCTGGGTGTATCGCCACGAGGCGCCGCGGCGCTGCTGAAAGCGGCCAAAGCCTGGGCGTGGTTGTCGGGTCGTTCCTATGTGACACCCGACGAGGTGAAGGCGATGGCCCGGCCGACGTTGCGCCATCGGATCATCGTGCGGCCCGAGTTGGAGATCGACGGCGTGACCGCCGATCAGGTACTCGACGGGCTGATGGCTCAGGTCCCGACCCCGTGAGTCAGCGGCAAGGGGGAGCTACCGAATCGCTCACCTCGTGGCCGATCCCGACGCTGCGGTTGGCCGGATTGGCGGGCGCGACCGCTGTGCTCTTCTTGGTGTTGCCCGATCAAGGGTCGACGGGGATCCTCGGGATCGAGGTCGACAACCGATTTCTCACGATCAATGCCGTCGTGTTGCTGTTGGCCACGGTCGACTATCTGCTGGCACCCAACCCCGGAACGTTGACCGTGAGTCGTCTCCACCCGGGGGCAGTGGCCATGGGGCGTGAATCGAACGTCGAATGGGTGGTCGCCCGCCCGAAACGCCGGACGACGCTCTGGTCCGCTGGGGTGTGGTTGGCCGACGACCTTGCCCCGTCGCTTCGGGCCGACACCAGGCGGGTCAAGATCAAGGTCGCGGCGGGCGGTAGCACCTCGGCCCGGGTGCGCATCCGGCCGACCAGACGAGGGCGCTTCACGCCTTCGGAGATGACCCTGCGCTGTTCGGGCCCAGCCGGCCTGGTGGTCAAACAGCGCCGCCGAGCGGTTCGTTCCACCCTCCGGGTTCTCCCTCAGTTCCGCTCGGCCAGGGAAGCCGAGCTGGCGCTGCATCGCGCCCGACTCCTCGAGGTCGGCCTACGGTCGGCGCGCTGCCGGGGCGGCGGAACCGACTTCGACAGCCTCCGCGAGCTGACACCTGACGATGAAACCAGGCGAGTCGACTGGGCCGCTACCGCGAGGTCGAATCGGCCGATCGTGCGGACCTACCAAGCCGAACAGAACCAGACCTTGCTCGTGCTGCTCGACGCGGGCCGGGTGATGGCGGCCCAGGTCGACGGTGCGCCCCGACTCGAGTTCGGCATGGACGCTGCCATGTTGCTGGCCGAGCTGGCGACCGGGCTCGGCGACCGAATGGGCCTTCTGGTGTTCGACCGCGAGGTCCACACCACCCTGCCGCCTCATGCTCGGAGATCGCAGAGGACGGCGGTGTCCGAGGCGGTCTTCGACCTCGAACCCGCGCTGGACGAGAGCGACTATCGGTCCATGGTGACCCACGTTGCGACGCGCTATCGGCGCAGGAGCCTGCTGGTCCTGGTGACCGAATTGGCCGAGGAGGTGGTCGAGGCGTTCCTCATGCCTAGTTTGCCGCTCCTGACCCGGACCCATCTGTTGATCGTGGCCGCCGTGCGGGACCCCCAGGTCGAAGCGTGGGCGATGGGTCTCGACCTCGGGTCCGAGCGAGCCGGTGTCGCGACCGTTGACGAGGGCTTCCGCCGGGCGGCCGCCATCGCCGAACTCGAGTCGAGACGTCGGGTTGCGGCCCGGTTGCGAGCCAAGGGAGCGATCGTCGTCGACGCCATACCCGCGAAGTTCGCGTCAGCTCTGGGCGAGGCCTACCTCGAGGCGAAGGCGATCGGCCGCCTCTGAGCGTCGGCCGAACGACACGATGTAGGCGACGAACGCCACCTCGACCACGACACCGATGCTGACCCGCAGCGGGGTGGGAAGGCTGCCGGTCACGAAGCCTTCGATCAGGCCGGCGACGATGAACGCCACCATCAGACCGAGGATCACGCTGACCGAGCGTCGGCCTTCCTCGGTGAAGGCTGCGCCGCGCTTGCGATCACCGGGGTTGATGATGGTCCAGCCGAGCCGAAAGCCTGCTGCTCCTGCGATGACGACGGCCGAGAGCTCGAGGAGCCCATGGGGCAGGATCAGACCCCAGAACTTGGTCTGCTGACCGGCAGAAACGAAGACCGCGAGAGCTACTCCCACGTTGGCGCCGTTGTAGGCCAGGATCAGCGCCGTCCCGACACAGAGCGTGACCCCCAACGCGAACGCGAAGAAGGACACCCGGATGTTGTTGATCAAGACGCTGGTGGCGAACTCGGACGCGGGCGCCGACGAGTAGTAGTCCTCGAACTCTTCCTCGACGTAGGCCGCTCGGGCCGCGTCGGGCGACGCGACCTCGAGAGCTCGTGGCGAATTCGACAACCAGATCGCCATCACCGCCGCGGGAGCGAAGGTCACGAACGCGGCGACCGCAATCAGGCGGCGAATGTGCCAGACGGCGCCGGGGAAGGTGGCGGTGAAGAAGTTCCTGAACCCGGCCCACGGGCTGCCCGTCCTGCGATACAACGCGCTGTGGGCCGATGCCACCCGTGTCGTGAGCTCGGCGGTGAGGTTGGGGTCGGCGTAATACGATCGCGAGAAGCTCAGCTGACTGGATGCCCGCTGGTAGAGACGCAGGAACTCGTCGACCTCCGCGGGACGAAGCGAGGACGGGCTGGACCGAACCTGGGTGGTGAGCTGCGCCAGACGCTCCCACGCCGGTCGATTCGTCTGGAGGTACCGGTCCAAGTCACTCACTCGATCTACCGTAGTGGTCGTGTCCTCACAGGTCGCGGTTAGCTCGGACGCAGAGGGGGATCCGGGGCGGGGCCGAGGCGTGCCTTCACCCGCGCGCCGCGGTCCCACCATCGGTGATGCGACACCGCTGCGGTCGCCGCACCTGGCGACCGTCGTCACACCTGAGGCCGTGCTGCTCGAGTTTCGAGCGGCGGGGATCGGCAGCCGGATGTTGGCGAAGATGATCGACGTGCTGATCCAAGGGGCGGCGACCCTGGGCCTGATCGTGCTCCTCGGCGTCTTCGCCACCGTCAACGGGAGCGCCAGTCTGGTGATCGGCCTGATCGGCCTGTTCCTCGTCGTCTTCGGATATCCGACCATCGAAGCGTTCTGGAACGGACAGACGGTGGGCAAGCGGGCCCTCGGGCTGCGCGTGATCTCTGTCGAGGGCACACCGATCACCTTTCGTCACGCGGCCGTCCGCTCGATCATCGGTGCCCTCGAGTTCCTCCTTCCACCCGGTGGTCTGCCCGCGGTCGTGTCGGCCCTGGTCAGCAGGCGCAGCCAGCGGATCGGCGATCTCGCCGCAGGCACCGTGGTCGTCCGTGACCACAAGACCAAGACCGAGCCGGTGTTCTGGCCGCCGCCCCGCGGCGCCGAACCCTTCGCGTTCACCTTCGACGCGGGTCGGCTGACCCCGATCCAGTACGGCATCATTCGAGAGTTCCTACGCCGAGCTCACGAACTCGACCTGCAAGATCGGCGCCTCCTCTCGTTCAAGTTGGCCGCCCAGACCGAGGTTTGGTCGGCCTGGCCTCGACCGCGCGAGGTGGGGCACGAGCCCTACTTGTTGGCAGCAGCCTTCGCCTACCAACGCCGCTACGCCACCGCGTCCCTCAGGTAGTTAGCCTGGGGGAATGGTCCACTACCTCGATCACGCCGCCAGTACCCCGGCACGTCCGGCCGCGATCGAGGCCATGGCCCGTCAGCTGGTCCACGGCTACGGCAATCCGACGGGCGCCCATCGCCTCGCCCGCGCCGCGAACCGCGTACTCGACGAGTCCCGCGACATCATCGCCGACGCGCTCGGAGCCACACCGGGTGAGGTCATCTTCACCGCCGGTGGAACCGAGGCCGACAACCTGGCGATCCTCGGCACGCTCGAAGCTCGTGGTGGCATCGCACTGTGTTCGGCCATCGAGCACCACGCAGTCCTCGACCCGGTGATCCACACCGGAGGGGTGATCGTCGGCGTCGGGAGCGACGGTCGCATCGACACCGAGCAACTCGGTCGAGTGCTCACGCCCGAGGTCAGCGTGGTCTCGGTGATGCTGGCCAACAACGAGACGGGGATCGTGCAGCCCTTGGGAGAGGTCGCCGACATCGTTCGGCGACGTGCCCCCCAGGCCTTGTTGCACACCGATGCCGTGCAGGCCCTCCCCTGGGTCGACGTGGCCGACCAGTGCCGGGTCGCCGATCTCATCAGCATTTCGGCTCACAAGTTCGGTGGACCCCAAGGGGTCGGTGCGCTCGTCGCGCGAGCCGGCGTCTCGCTCGTTCCGCGTCTTCGCGGCGGCGGCCAGGAACGAGATCGACGCAGCGGGACCCAGAACGTCGCCGGCATCGCCGCCATGGCCTCGGCCGCGGCCGAGACGGTGGCCGAACGGCAGGCGCAGGTCGTCAGGGTCGGGGCCTTGCGCGACCGCTTGGTCGACGGCCTCACCGGCCGGTTGACCGGTGTGGTCGAGTCCGGCAATCGGCAGGACAAGACGGCCAACATCGCCCATCTGTGTTTCGAGGGCGTCGAGTCCGAGGCCTTGCTCTTCCTCCTGGAGAAGGAGGACATCATGGCCTCGGCTGCTGCCTCGTGTTCGAGCGGGGCAATGGAGCCCAGCCACGTCCTGGCCGCCATGGGTTTCTCCCGTTCGCTCGCGGGTGGCTCGCTCCGGCTCTCGCTGGGTTACTCCACGACTGAAGACGACATCGAAGCCGCGCTCGCCGTCATCCCCCCCGCCGTACGTCGGCTACGCGAACGAGGCTGACGTGAAGCCGGATGTCCTGGTTGCCATGTCCGGTGGGGTGGACTCCTCGGTCGCGGCCGCGTTGCTCCTCGACGCCGGCTACGCCGTCACCGGCGTGACGCTGAAGCTCTGGGGCGGAGAGTCCGACTCGGGATGCTGTGCCGTGTCCGACGTCGAGGATGCCCGCCGGGTGGCGCACCGACTCGGCATCGATCACCACGTCTTCAACTTCGGTCAGGAGTTCAACGAGCACGTCATCGATCCTTATGTCGCGGCCTACGACGCCGGTCGGACGCCCAATCCCTGCATCGAATGCAACCGGCACATCAAGTTCGACAAGCTGCTCCGGCGGGCCGACGCTCTCGGATTCGAGCTCTTGGCCACGGGGCATCACGCCGCGGTCACCGTTCTGCCGGACGGATCGACACGGATCTCACGCGGGGCCGATGTCGCCAAGGATCAGTCCTACGTGCTGTACATGCTCGACCAAGCCGTCCAGGCCCGGCTCCTGCTTCCGCTCGGGTCGATGACCAAGGATCGGGTCCGCCAGTTGGCCCATGAGTTGGGGCTGGTCACGGCAGCCAAGCCTGATAGCCAGGACGTCTGCTTCATCCATTCCGACGGTGGGCGCCGGGCGTTCCTGGGTGACCGCATCCCGCTCACCCCGGCGACCATCGTCGACCGGGCGGGCAACGCCCTCGGCCGAACCGAGACGGTGCAGCTGGTCACGATCGGCCAGCGGAAGGGTCTCGGCCTCGCGGGCAACGACGATCGGAATTACGTGGTCGACATCGACCGTAGGGCTGGTGTCGTGACGGTGGGCCCCGAGTCCGAGACCTTTGTCGCGTCCACCGAGCTCATCGACGTCGGTTGGACGGCGCCCGTGGCCGAGGGTCGGTACTCGGTGCAGTGTTCGGCGCATGGTTCCTGCCTGCCGGCCACCGTTGCGGGGACCACCATCACCTGGGACGAACCCCATCGGCGGGTCGCGTCCGGACAGGCTGTCGTGTTCTACGACGGATCCCACGTCGTCGGTGGAGCCATCGCCGCGTGATCACGACCGAACTCGATCCCGCGCTCGAGGCGCTGCAACGCGGCGAACTCGTCGCCTTCCCGACCGAGACGGTGTACGGACTGGGAGCCGACGCAACCCGATCCGCCGCGGTACGGCGGGTGTTCGCGGCCAAGGGTCGGCCGGTCGATCACCCCCTGATCGTGCACGTGGGTTCGGGGGCTACAGCCGGGGTGCGGCGATCGACTACTGAGTGGTTGGACGTGTTGGAACCCTGGACGGTCGATCCCGACCCGCGGGCGGTTGGGCTGGCCGAGGCGTTCTGGCCCGGGCCGCTCACGCTGGTGATGGCGCGTTCGAGGTTGGTCTCGGACGCAGCCGTCGGTGGGCGGTCGACCATCGGGCTGCGGGTTCCCGATCATCCGATGACCCTTGAACTGCTGCGCCGTTTCGGAGGCGGACTGGTGGGGCCGTCGGCCAACCGCTTCGGCCACGTCAGCCCGACGACCGCGGACCATGTGGTTGACGACCTCGGTGACGAGGTCACGATCGTCCTGGACGGCGGGCCGTGTCGCGTCGGTGTCGAGTCGACCATCGTCGAGGTACTCGACGGGCCGGTGACGCTGCTCCGGCCCGGCGGCGTGTCGCATGCCCAACTCGTCGACGTCCTGAACGAGGAGGTCGTCGACGGCCGCTCGGGACCTTCGCGAGCAGCAGGGATGCTGGCTTCGCACTATGCGCCAAACGCCTCGGTCGAAGTCGTCACGTCTGCCGGTGAGGCGTTGGTGCGGGGCGGTTCGCAGCGCACATCGGTGGTCGGACCCGGGGGCAACTTCCCGCTGCCGACGGACGCCGCGGGATTCGCCGCAGGCTTCTACGCCGCGCTCCGTCGAGCGGATGCGCCCGGGATCGCCAAGATCTTCGTCGTGCCACCGACTTCGGGCGAGCTGCTCGACGCGGTCCTCGACCGGCTACGCAAGGCCGCCGGCCCGCGCTCGGTCGGATCGCGTTGAACGGACTCGGCGAGGTAGCGTTCGCCCGTGACCAGTTACCCTCCCCTTCGCCGCTCTGACACTCCAACTCCTGCCCCGACCATCGAGGCCGAACGGGCCCATCGGCAACGTATGTGTGCGCTGGGCTACCGAGTGTTCGGTGCACTGCGCTACGGGCAGATGGGCGATGGCCACATCAGTGCTCGGGATCCCGAGCTCACCGATCACTTCTGGCTGCTGGGCTACGGCATCCCGTTCCGGGAGGCGACAGTCGACGCCTTGGTGTTGGTCTCCCCCGATGGAGACGTGGTCCGTGGCGGTGGCGACATCAACGTCGCGGCCTACAACATCCACGCGCCGATCCTGGCCGCTCGGCCCGACACGGTGTCTGCGGCCCACACGCACACTCCGTACGGAACTCCGTTCTCGGCCCAGGCTCGCCTGATGGAACCGCTCAGCCAGGAGTCGTGTCTGTTCGTGTTCGATCAGGCGCTGTTCGACGACGAGGAGCTCGAGGTGGTCAGCCCCATCGGCGGCGCCCGCATCGCCGACGCGCTCGGTTCGAACCGTTTGGTGATCTTGCGGAATCACGGGCTGCTCACCGTCGGCGAGACGGTCGAAGGTGCGGTGGGCGCGTTCGTGGTCGCCGAACGCGTCGCCGAGGTGCACGTGAAGGCGGGCGAGGCGGGTCGTCCGATCTCGGTCGAGGGGGCCAAGAAGGTTGCGGCGCACTACACCAATCAGAACCTCGAGTGGCACGCCTTCCAGTGGTTGGCCCGGGAACTCGTGCCTGATCTCGGCGTCGTCGACTGAGCTGCCGGCTCACTCACTCGATACGGATGGCCCGGATACGGGCCTCGGCCAAGGCCTGGCCGGGCAGGGTGGGGGTGAACACGAACCGATTAGCGGACCGAGTCGTTACGGTCCGTCCTGTCCGAAGGGCGACCGGCAGGGCCTCGTCGACCCGGACCGAGAGACTGAGCCCCAATGCCCCGCCGCTCAGGTCGAGCGTGTCCAGCGTCGAGTCGTCGGCCGCCAGCCCGAGTTCGGGTTTGAGCCGACGTTGGATGAGCAAGGACTCCGCCAGGGTGTAGTAGTCGTGCACGACGAATCCAGCGGGGACGAACACCAGCCACCGACGGGCCAACTGATGGAGCGAACGCACGCCTTGGGCTGCAAGGGCGAGGCCGACGACCAGAGCCGGGATGCCCAGGATCCATTGCCGGGCGGCAAGGAGCAGGGGTCCGGTGACGGTGCCCACGAAGACCGCGAGCCAGGCGATCTGCACCGGACCAAGCAGGACGGCGGCCGGCGGGCGCAGAGCCATCCGACGCTCGGACCCGTAGGCCGATCCGTTGATGAGCGGATCTCCCACCATCGGCAGGAGCACGAACACGCTGACGATCAGGCCCGCGCCCAGCGCCACAAGCGTGGTGTCGCCCCAGTGCCTGCCGCTGACCGCGGCCAGCAGCGTCGCCGCCAACGTCGCAGGGGCCAGGATGCGGATGGCAGTGAGCGCGACGGCAGAAGGGGCGAGCAGGGCAACCAGGCCGGCGAACCACCCGCTCCAGAGTCCGCCCTCGATGACGAGCGTGACCGGATCCGATCGGTCGGCGACGGCGGCCATGAGGCCGGGCCCGATGGCAATCGGGACGATCAACCAGAGGAGACGCAGGGGCCAGAGGCCCATGCGTTGGACGAGCGTGAGATCACGTTGGGGCTTGGATCTGTTCTGGCGGTCGGCCATCGCTGTCAGTGTGCCTGGCTAGATTCCAAATGTGGACGTTCGAGACGCTGACCAGACGCCGACCGAGGTTGCAGCAGAGGTTGCGGCCGAGGCAGCAACCGACGAGGCAGCAAGAGAGGTGGCTGAGCTACGGGCGCAGGTGGTGCACCACAACCGCCGCTACCACGAACTCGATGCTCCCGAGATCCCCGACGCCACCTATGACCAATTGGTTCGTCGCCTGCAGGAGCTCGAGGCGAAGTATCCGTCGCTCCTGACCGCGGACTCGCCGACCCAACTCGTCGGTGGTGGACCGTCGGCCGCGTTCGCTCCCGTCCAGCACCGAGTGCCGATGATGAGCCTCGACAACGCGTTCGATCACGACGAGCTGCGGGCGTGGTCACAGCGCGTGAACCGGGGCCTCGATCTGGCCGACGGCGCCGGCGATGCGCTGGGCTACATGTGCGAGCTCAAGATCGACGGCATCGCCTTGTCCCTTCGATACGAGGACGGGCTGTTGGTCCAGGCGGCCACGAGGGGCAACGGCCAGGTGGGCGAGGACATCACCGCCAACATCCGAACGGTGTCGGTCATCCCCCACCGGCTCGAGGGCGCTCCGGCGGTGCTCGAGGTCCGGGGCGAGGTGTATCTGCCGGTGGCCCGGTTCGAGGCGCTCAACGAGGCACAGGAAGCGGCCGGGCTGGCTCGCTACGCGAACCCTCGCAACACTGCGGCCGGCAGCCTTCGCCAGAAGGATCCGCGGGTCACGGCCAGTCGGGGCCTTGCCTTCTGGGCCTACCAGCTGGGCGAGGTCGTCGGCGGTCCCGAGCTCGTCACCCAGAGCTCCGCCCTCGACTGGTTGGGAACCCTCGGTTTCCCCGTCAACCCCGAACGTCGCGTGCTGCCGACCATCGACGCGGTCATCGGATACGTCGAGCACTGGCACGAGCACCGGCACGACCTTCCGTACGAAATCGACGGCGCCGTCGTGAAGGTCGACGCCCTGGCCTTCCAACGTTCGCTCGGTTCGACCGCCCGGGCACCGCGCTGGGCGATGGCGTACAAGCTCCCGCCCGAGGAGCGGACCACCCGCCTACTCGACATCATGGTGTCCATCGGCCGCACCGGAAAGGCGACGCCGTTCGCCGTGCTCGAGCCGGTGTTCGTCGCCGGTTCCACGGTGAAGATGGCAACGCTCCACAACGCCGACCAGGTTCGGCTGAAGGACGTCCGCCCAGGCGATGTCGTCGTGATTCGAAAGGCCGGAGACGTCATTCCCGAGGTGCTGGGTCCCGTCCTGAGCGAGCGACCGGAGGGCTTGGCCGAATGGGTGTTCCCGGTCCACTGTCCCTCGTGCGGTCACCTACTGGTCCGCCCGGAAACCGAGGCTCATACGTTCTGTGTGAATCTGTCGTGTCCGTCGCGTCGCCAGACACAGATCGAGTACTTCGCCTCTCGAGGGGCGATGGACATCGAGGGAATGGGCGAGAGCCGAATAGCGCGATTCGCCGAGCTCGGCCTCATCGCCGACGCCGGTGACCTCTACTTCATCGACTGGGACGAAGTGGCCGGGCTGAAAGGTTTCGGCCAGACGTCAATCGACAACCTGAAGGCAGCGCTGGAAGCGTCGAAAGCTCGTCCCCTCGTCAGCCTGCTGGTCGGCCTGGGCATCCGGCATCTCGGTCCTGCGGGCGCAGGAGCCCTGGCTGCTGGGTTCGGGCACCTCGATCGCATCATGGCAGCCTCGGCCGAAGAGATGGCCTCGGTCGACGGCGTCGGGGCGACCATCGCGGCCAGCGTCCATCAGTACTTCCAAAGCGAGGCGGCTCAAGGCCTGATCGACAAGTTCCGCGCCGCCGGCCTGAACCTCGTCGGCCCGGAGGTCTCGACGCTGCGTCAAGTGCTCGCGGGTAAGGCCGTCGTGGTCACCGGCTCGCTGGTCGGGTTCAGTCGTGACGGGGCCGGTGACGCCATCAAGGCCCGGGGTGGCAAGAGCCCGGGGTCGGTGTCGAAGAAGACGCTCGCGGTGGTCGTGGGTGCCGACCCGGGCGCTTCGAAGTTGACCAAGGCCGAGGAACTCGGTGTGCCTCGCATCGACGAGGCCGGTTTCGTCCAGCTTCTCGAGACCGGTGAACTGCCATCAGCCCCCGTTGTGCCCTGACCCACCGTTCTGCCCGACCCACCGTTCTGCAGTACCAGGGCCGGGGTTTCGGCGGTCGGTGCACTGCAGAACGGCTCGAGGGTGGGCGAAACGAACGGACTGGGGCAGAACAGAGACGAGCTACAGGGCGTCGAAGGTGAAGACCTGGGTGAGTTCGCAGGTCTCGGGGCCCTCGATGAGACGGTAGACGCAGGCTTGCACGACGTTGTTCTGCGGCCGGAGCAGCGCCCCGTTCGGGCAATCGACCTCGGGGCCGTAGGTGTATTGATCGAGTGTCCGACCGGCCGACTGGGTGTTGTTGAGCTGGTCGGGGGTCAGCGTCTGGCCGTTGATGATGAGATTGGCGGCGTAGCCCGACACCAGGTCGACGCCGACAGGTTCGCTACACGTCGAACCCTCGCCGGATTTGGGGAACCAACCTTCGATCGGTGAGACGTCCAATGTCTGCTGGGTGGCGTTGGCGTCATCGGGCCGCTCGCCGCCACCGTCGGCCGCTGATCCACTGAGCACCGGTTTGGATGGATCGGTGTCGGCCTGATAGCTCGCAGCGAACCCGATGGCCATCAGAGCTGCGGCAAGACCTCCGCCGATGACGAGACGCTGGACGGTCTTGGAGGCCGGCGGGCGCGGCACTGGAGCGTCACCGGTGGTCTGCGGAGGAGTGGCTGTTGCTGACATGAGCCCCAGTATGCCCGGTCGTCCAGGTGCGGGCTGTTCGCTGCGACGATGAGGGTGCCCGGCGTTGGGCTCGACACTGATTAGCATCATCCCGTGCCCGTCGGACTCGAGCAGCATGCCGGGCGGGTTCTCGGCGCCCGCTATCGACTCCTTGCCCCGTTGGGAGCAGGTGCGTCCGCTGTGGTGTACGTCGCCGAGGACCTGACGTTACGGCGTCGGGTTGCGGTCAAGGTGCTGCATCCGGGTTTGGCCGGCGACGAACGATTCCGGCGCCGCTTCCGCGCCGAGGCTCACGCCTCGGCGCAACTCAGTCACCCCCACATCCTGGCCGTGTTCGACTGGGCCGACGCCGAGACCCGCGGCGATGGCCAGGTCGAGCCCGCCTACCTGGTCAGCGAGCTCCTCGGGGGCGGAAGCCTTCGCTCACTCCTCGACCAGAACCGGACGCTGAGCCTGTCGCAGACGCTGCTCGTCGGGCTCCAAGCGGCCCAGGGGCTCGCCCACGCCCACGAGCGCGGGTTCGTCCACCGCGACATCAAGCCCGCCAACCTCCTGTTCGATGGTGGGGGTCGCTTGCGGATCGCCGACTTCGGGATCGCTCGGGCCTTGGCCGAGGCCGCGTGGACCGAACCCGAGAACTCTCTCATCGGTACCGCTCGTTATGCCGCGCCCGAGCAGGCGGCCGGTGGGCCCATCGACGGGCGCTCCGACGTCTACGCGCTGGCGGTCACGCTGGTCGAGGCGGCAACCGGCGAGGTGCCGCTGATCGCTCCGACTGCTTTGGCCACCATGGTGGCCCGCCAAGACACCGACCTACCGATCCCTGACGCGCTCGGACCCCTCGCCGAGGCGCTCCAGCGGGCCGGGCGGGCTGAGGTGCGGACTCGTCTGGCTGCGGCCGAGCTGGTCGACCTGCTTCTGGAGCTCGCCCCTTCCCTGCCGCGTCCGGCGGCGTTGCCGGTCATGATGCTGCGCCCGGCCGAACCCTCGACGGTGCCGCGAACGGTGGCAGACCAGGCGACATTCGTTCTCACCGATCCTGACGCGACGGTCGATCTTCGACCCGCGGTCACCGAGGCGGTGGCAACCGGCGACCTCGGCGACGATCCAGACCAAACCAGTCAACTCGCGTCCGCCGAGCCCATCTCCACCGGGCCCATCGAGACGACCCCGGTTGTGATCGGGTCCAAGCGGACGCGGGGCAGGAGCAGACGGCTTCGGCTCTTCGCACTGGTCGGCTTGCTTGCGGCGGCGGCTGGCGTCGCTTACGCGGCCTCACGACTGACCGAGCGCACGCCTGAGGTAGCTGCCCCCATCACCCACCCGGTCGGCGGGTACGCGGGGAGACCGGCCAAGGAGGTCGAGGTCGAGATCAAGGCCAACGGATGGGGGATCGCCACCACTCGGACCCGGGAGGACGGGTTCGAGAAGGGGACCGTCGTGCGCCAGTCACCCGCCCCCGGCGTGGCCCTCAAGGAAGGGGCCGAAGTGACCCTGGTGATCTCCGACGGCTTCCTTCTCCGCATCGTGCCCCAGCTGGAGGGTCTCGCTCGCGAGGAGGCGCTTGCGGCCCTCAGCGCCGAGAGCTTGCTGATGGGCGACACCAGCGAGGAGTTCAGCGAGACCGTCCCGGTCAACGTCATCATTCGGGCCTCCCTGCCGGTCGGACGAGAGGTCGAGAGCCAAACCGTCGTCGACCTGGTGTGGAGCCTCGGACCCGAGCCCCGGGTCATTCCCGAGTTCATCAACCAACCCGCGGTCGACGCGGTGGCCGCCCTCGAGGGCGCAGGTCTGGTCGTGGCACCGATCGAGGAGTACTCATTGACGGTGCCCGAGGGGGTCGTCATCTCGGTCAATCCGGGAGCAGGGCAAGAGGTG
>JAQCHM010000462.1 GCA_027730885.1 Actinomycetota bacterium
ATTGTGTATACGAATGCACGCGCTGGGCACGCCTCGAACGAGGGGCCTGATTCGCTGGCTGAAAGTCTCGAACCGCTGTTCGACACGATCATCAAACACGTGCCCGCACCCGAGCACGATCCTGGACATCCGCTGCAGGCTCTCGTCACGAACCTCGACGCCTCGCCGTATCTCGGCCGCCTGGCACTGTGTCGCATTCGGCATGGGCATCTCAAGAAGGGTGAGACGGTCGCGTGGTGTCGGGCCGACGGCACGATCGAGCACGTCAAATTGACCGAGTTGTTTGTCGCCGAAGAGCTCGAGCGCGTCCCGACCGACGACGCGGGACCGGGCGATATAGTCGCGATCGCCGGCATTCCAGAGGTGACGATCGGGGAGACGATCGCCGACGTGGCCGATGCGCGTCCCTTACCTGTCCTCGCGGTGGACGAGCCGAGCCTCTCGATGACGATTGGTATCAACACCTCGCCGCTGGCAGGCCAGAGCGGGACGAAGCTGACGGCCACGATGCTGAAGAACCGCCTTGATCAAGAGCTCGTCGGCAACGTGTCGCTGCGGGTTTCGCCAACAGAGCGCCCCGACGCGTGGGAGGTCCAGGGGCGTGGCGAGCTACAGCTGGCTGTGCTCGTCGAGACAATGCGTCGCGAGGGTTTCGAGTTGACGGTCGGCAAACCCCAGGTAGTGACGCGCATGGTCGATGGCAAGCGTCACGAGCCAATGGAGCGTCTGGCGATCGACGTGCCCGAAGACTATGCGGGTGTCGTGATCCAGCTGCTTGGTATCCGCAAGGGCCGCATGGAGCAGATGGTCAACCACGGTACGGGCTGGGTGCGCATCGAAGAGATCGTGCCGGCGCGCGGCCTGATCGGCTTCCGCACCGAGTTCTTGACGGAGACGCGCGGAACGGGCCAACTGCATCACGTGTTGGAGGGCTTCGAGCCATGGCACGGTGAGATCCGTTCGCGTGGCAATGGTTCGCTGATCGCGGACCGTCAGGGCCCGGTGACGGCACACGCGCTATTTACGCTGCAGGAGCGTGGCGAGCTATTCGTCGAGCCTGGCGTAATGGTCTACGGCGGCATGGTGATTGGCATCAATGCGCGCAGCGAGGACATGGACATCAACCCGACGCGCGAGAAGAAGCTGACGAACATGCGCGCGTCCAGTGCGGACGAACTGGTCCGCTTGACGCCCGCCCGTCACCTCTCGTTGGAGCAGTCATTGGAGTTCATTGCCGAAGACGAGTGCGTCGAGGTCACCCCCGACGCGGTCCGTCTGCGCAAGGTCCAGCTCGATCCAAACAGACGCCGCCAGGCTGACAAAGCACGGAAAGGCCTGTAAGGAAACCAAAGCGCGTTCTCCGGGCTTGGAGGCAACTGAGTGTCCCACGCGCAGCGTGGTCTCGAGACACGCGGTCTTCTGAACCCCGTTTTGCGTGTGCCGTGCTACCCGACGAGCACGTTGCTGACCATCACCGCAGCGACGCTACGGTTGGTCGCCGGGTCGATCAGCACGAGACTGCCCAGCGCGCGATTATCTGCGTACGCCTCGAGGACGAGGGGCTGAGCCGCGAGGATCGAAACGACACCGAGATCGTTGGTCTCGAGCACCTCGGCGGGCACGTGCTCCATCGTGTCGAGCTCCAGCCGTTCGTGGAGTTCCTCGACGATCACGGGCACTGTACGGGTGCCTTGCCGCGCCTCGAGGCGGGCGGGGATCCCGAGCGGCTGCTCATCGAGCCAGGCGATCGTTGCGCGAAAGCGGGACGCCACGAGTGGAGGGTCGGCGGCGACGGCGATCACGTCGCCCCGGGAGACGTCGATGTCGTCTTCGAAATGCAGCGTGACACTGAGCGGGGCGCTCGCACTGGTTCGCTCGACACCGAGCACGTCGATGCGAGCGATCCGCGTCGTTGCTCCCGAGGGGAGCGCCACGATCTCGTCCCCCACCGTGACCGCGCCGCTATCGATGCGCCCGGCGAGCCCACGAATATCGTGCGTACCGTCGTCGTGCCGCACAACCCATTGGACGGGCATCCGGAAGGCCGTCTCAAGCGCGAGCGGCTCGAGCTCGTGCAGCGCCTCGAGTACGGTCGGCCCGTCGTACCAGGGCGTCTCCGGAGAGTGCTCGGTGAGGTTGACGCCATTGAGCGCCGAGAGCGGAATCGCCGTGATCCGCGGACCATCGATCTGGGCCGCGGCTGCACGCAGCTCGTCGGCGATCTCGACAAAGCGCGCCTCGTCGTAGTCGACGAGGTCGATCTTGTTGACGCAGGCGATCACATCGCGCACGCCGAGCATGCCGCAGATCGCGAGGTGCCGACGGGTCTGCGCCGTCGTGCCGTTCTTCGCATCGACCAACAGGATCGCGGCATCAGCACCAGCCGCGGCCGTGACCATATTGCGTGTGTACTGCACGTGGCCGGGGGCATCGCCAAGCAGGATGCGCCGACCATTGGCGTCGAACGAGCGGTAGGCGACGTCGATCGTGATGCCCTGTTCGCGCTCGGCACGCAGGCCGTCCGTCAGCAGCGCCAGGTCGATTCCCTTACGACCACGCTTGCGGCTCGCCTCCTCGACGGCTTCGATCTCGTCGCCGCGGAGGTGCCCCGTCTCGTACAAGAGCCTGCCAATCAGCGTGCTCTTGCCATCATCGACCGAGCCGACGGCAACCACGTGGAGCTTCGGGGTTTCCACGGGCACTAGAAGTACCCGTT